>CAZYDC010000058.1:0-14645 GCA_964646065.1 uncultured Planctomycetaceae bacterium
GCCTGGTGCTGCGGTTGGAGCCGAATTATCCCGGCGCGCATCTCAAGCTGGGGCAAATATTGCTGCGGAGCGGACAGACGAAACATTCCGTCAAGCATCTGCTGGCGGAACTCAAGACCTGCGGCGAGGACCGGGAAACGCTTCAGGAACTCGGGCAACTGCTGATCGAGGCCCGGGACACGCAGCGCGCCAACCACGTGTTGCAGCGGCTGGTGAAGCTCGCCCCCGACGATGCGCTGGCGCATCACAACCTGGCCGTCAGTTTCTTCCTGCTGCGGAAAATGGACGAGGGCATCCGCCATTGCCGCAAGGCCGTCCAACTCCAGCCGAAATATCCGCTGGCGCTGTACAACCTGGCGCTGGCGCACATTCAGAACGGCCAACTGCCGCGCGCCCGCTGCTACGTGAGGCGCGCCCTGACCCTTTCTCCGCTGGACGAGCAGATTCTCCGCCTCTCGCGGCGCCTGGGCCTCAACGGTTTCTGGGCCGGGCTCCGCCAGCGCCTCAAGGGCGCCCAAGGCCGGTAGGGACCGGCGAGAGAAAAAGTTCCTTACGGAATTCCGTCAGAGCGAAATTCCCCTCAAATTGTTAGCGTTCACAAAGATGGAATTTCCACGTTTTTTTCCCTTGTCAGGCCGTGGGAACGATGTATACTTTTGTAATACTGAAAATTGTTTCGTACCGGTTGATTCGGGTAGTCCGGGTTTCTGGAATTGAAGCGATTCTGAAACGGCAGGAGTTTTTTGATCCGGCGGCCTAATGCCGGACGAGTGCCGTTGCGTTCCGCCCGGATCATCTCGCTGAGGTTGGAAACGGAGTGGTTGTAAAAGCCGCCATGGAAGGCCGGGCCGGCTGTTGTGGAAGTTGCATGTCGCGATGGAGAGAACCGCACGGATGCTGCCTTGCCGGCCAAGCTCGCGTTTGACCGCGCATATTGCGGTGTTCGCATAAAAAGGAAACGCATTTCTTTCGGTTGTTAGACGTATTTCGGCGCAGGCCTCCGCCAAGGCCGCGCGGCCTGGTCAAACGCCAGCGCCGGTTTGCGTTTAGAAAAGGCTTGTGGAGGAAAGTCTATGTCCGACGAACATGTCTTCAAAGCGTTTCGTCCGAGCCGGTTGGCCGGCAATGATGAAGTGGACGATGACTTGCGGGTCGAGAAAGAGGCCAAGATGGCCCAGTACGAGGTCCGTGCCCAAGCGGGGCTGCCCCTGTTCGACGGGCCTCTGGGCAACCTGGCCGTAAGGACTCACAAGAAGAGCCACTGAACCGTTATCGGGCGCCGGCGCCCCGATGCCGCAGGACCGCATTTCTTGGCCCTTACGGTCGGTGGCATACCGTATCCTGTCCCGTTGGCCCGATCATTCATTTCTTCGCCGCAACGCCATCGATGCCAGGCACAGCATAAGGGCCGACGCGCCAAAGAAGCATGCCGCCGTAAAGGCGACGAAAATGGTCGCGCCACCAGCGTCCATGTTTTGCACGAAATCATATCGAAGTTCGTCTTCTTCTTCGGACCAGTACTGATTGCCGTCCACCGTTTGATGGAAACTGTAGGAGCGTGCGGCGCCTTCGGTCACGATGCTGGCCTGGTAGAAGGGGTTGGTCCAACTCAGAAGGCCGGAGGTGGCGTTTCCTCCGACATTCACGGCGTCGGCCGCCAGCGGAATGCCCAGCCAAATCACCAGTGCCGCGACCAGCGTGAGAATGACGGCCGTGGTCGAATTCTTCACCAGCGTTCCGATCAACATCCCCATCGCGCAGAGGAACGCCAGCGTATAGGCGCAGATCATCAGAATGTGCAAGGCGAGGATGGGGTGAATGTAGGCCGTCCGCGTTCGCGAGGGTTCCGAAAAGAGCGCGAGCATGAGGGCGACGTGGATTATTGGCAGCATCCAGATCGGCCAGACGCGGCGTGCGACGCCGAGCGTTTTGCCCAGCACGATGGCGAAATCGGACAAGTTGGTCATCAGGAGGACCGGCAGCGAGCGGGCCTCGCGCTCGGAAGTCACCGACGTGGGTGAGAGGACCAGCGTCAGCAGGCACGCCAGGATCAGCAGAACCACGATGTACCCCGTTTGAATGTCCATGTCATCAGTGATCTGGCGCCCCAGCAGCAAGTACGACAGCACGAGCAAACCCAGTATGCACGCGGGGACAATCCATCTCGCGTGGCCGCGGAGGAGGCCCCGTCGAGTTTCCTTCCAAATCATGGGCGCGCCGGACACTCGACGGATCGGGGCGGTGGTGGGCCAGTGATGAACCCCCGCGTAGGGCCGGGCGGTCTTGAGGGGGGCTTTGCGCGGAACCTTGCCGGTGCCGCCCTCCGCCTGCCGCAGCGAAACTTTGCGCACCCGAGCGACGGACAGGAGCACCAGCCCGGCCGTCATGGCCAGGGAAATCAGGCAGCAGCTTTGCCATGCGAACGCGCCCAGTCTGCCGGTACGATATGGATTGTTCAGGGCCTGGGTCATAGTCACCAACGGGAAGAACGGGTGAAAATGGCCAAAGACGAAATCCAGCGTCGATTCGGAAACGCCATTTCTGGCGAAGAACACTCCAACGAGTATCGATAACCCGTACGCGGCCAGCAGGAGGATCAGCGTGGCGAAGATCGCCCAGTAGGCGTGCCGCGTGTGGATGGAGCACAGCAGGCTCAGCGCCGCCGCGAACAGCGAGCAGCAGAACGTCAGGCAAAGCCCCGCGACCACGTAGTCCCACGGAATGCCGCCAAAAACCCGCACCACCGCCAGGATCGGAAGACTGATCGCCAGCAGCATCAAAATTTGCAGCATTTTGCTCGAGAGCTTTCCCATGACGACTTGCAGGGCCGTCACGGGAGTGGACAGAAGCACGCCCAGCGTGCGGCGGTTGGTCTCTTCGCTGATCGCCGTGCTCAGCGCGATCGCAGCGAAAAGCTGCGCCATCAGGAACTGGAACCAGACGACTGTCTTCACCAGCGTCGCGCCGACCTGCGACATCATGTAGCTGAGGTAGGTGTCGGGACCGTAATAGCTGTGGCCGGAACGAGGATTGTAGGAGGAGTAGTCGCGGCTGCCGATTTCCTCGTACCAGACCAGGCCGATGACGATCGCCAGCATCGCCACGTAGGCCAGGCGGACGGCGTAGTTCCGTTTCCGCCTCGCCGAGACGCGCAGCTCCTTGTCGAGGATCGGCCCCAGCAGCCATTTGGGGTAGAGTATCCTCCCGAGCAGGCTCCAGAGCGCGCCGGATGCTGGCTCCGCGTTTGCGGTCAAAAGATGTTTTTGCGAAGGTTCGCTCGTGCTCGCCATAGGAACACCGATCCCGCCACAAAATAGACAAACGCCCAGGTCAGCAGTTCGACTGCGCTTTGCCAGAAGCCCTGGCTTCCGCTGGGCCAACCATAATTGTCCTCGCCCCGGAAAAAGACATCGGTGCTGGTGGTCCAAGACCAGCCGTCGCCGCCAATCATGACGCCGGCCTGGACAATCGGGTTGCCGTCAAGCAAGACCGACAAATCCAGACTTGTGCTCATCAGCCCTATGAGAATCGGCAGCAACAAAAGCAGGACCAGCGCCAGCCCCAGGTTCAGCACGACAGCCGCCGTGGTCCTTTTGTACTTGGCCCCGAAATACAGGCCGCTGGAAATATAAAACCACAGCATGGGCGCGACGACCAGGGCCATGTGCCCAAGGGCGACCGGGCGAATGAACCCATCTTTGACCAGCAGGCCAACAAGTACGAACAATATCAGGTGGCCGGTCATCGGAATGAACGTGCCGATGCACCGGCGAAGCACTCCGACGAACTTGCCCATGATGATCCGCCCGTCGTCCACTGGTGTGGTCAATAGGACCGGCAGCGAGCGGGATTCTTTTTCCGTGCTGATGGTGGTGGCCGAGGTCACGCTGACCACGACAACGGCCAGGGCGGTCAACACCGCCATGACTCCGGCGTGGTAACCCGTGTCGCGCAACCCGCCCAGGATTCCGACCAGGATGTCGATTAATCCGAGGGTCGAGAGGCAGAGAATCAGGCCCACCAGCGACCAGACGCCGCGGAAGACCCAAGGCCCGCGCGTTTCCTTCCAGACGATGGGGGAGCCTGTAACCCTCCGGATACCGGATACCGGCGAACGGTGATCGGATGCCGCGGAACTCTGAAGATTGTTCATCGCCGTTACGGTTTCCTGTAACCGATCCGCGGTCATCGGCGGATGTGCCGGGGCCGCCGGGATCGAGAACCTGACGGGCTTGGGTGCCTGGCCGCCGCCCATGGCTCTTCTGAGGCTGACGCGGCGGACCATCGGCACGCAGAGGAGCGAAATGCACGCGGTCAGGCCCAGCATGAGCAGGCAGTGGATCGGCCAGACGAACGTAACCATGCCTCTGAGGCCGGGGATCATCAACTGTTCCGTCATCAAGGCAAAGGCCCAGATGGGGTTTGCGTACGAGGGGATGGTCGTCCAGAGAGGGTTCCGCGAGAAGCCGGAGGCCAGGGCCATGACGGCCTGCACCAGGACCAGGAGGATCGAGGACACGATGTACAGGAAGAACAGGGTGCCCAGGGAGGCCAGGATGGTCATGTACGCGCGGCGGATGAGGACGGAGTAGAACAGCGTGACGGCCCCGGCGAAGGCGCAGGCCGTCAGCGTGATGCACGAGGCGCCCACGACGTAGTTCCAGGGCACTCCGCCAAACACCCGCACCACGCTCAAGAGTGGGACGCTCAAAATCACCAGGACGGCCAGGTGCAGCAGCTTGCTGGAGAGCTTGCCCATGATGACCTGGAAATTGCTGATCGGGGTGGTCATCAGCACGCTCATCGTGCCGCGGTAAACCTCGTCGCTGATGGAGGTGGACATGACGATCACGGCGATCAGTTGCAGCGCGACGAACTGAAAGACGGTGATCGTAAGAACAATCGCCTTGCCCGTGTCGGCGGACTGGTAGCTGGACGTCGTGCTGGAGGAGTCCCGCGAGGCCAGGGTCCACGTGATGGCGACGAAGATCGTCATCAGCGCCAGGTACGCGAACCGCAGCACATAGCTGCGGGCCCGCCGGCTGTCGACGCGGAGTTCCTTGACGAAGATCGGCCCGGCTACCGCGCCGGCGAAGCCCTGTGCCAGGCGAACGATCCGGCGGGATTGTGCCGCGCCGTCCATCAGTCCTCCGCGAAACCTAAGAGGATGAATCCGGGTGCCATGCCGGGTGCCATGCCCAAGTCCGCGCGGGCATGTGCGCACGAACCTGGCAGGTCACGCGGTGCGGACATGCCCGCGCGGACTTGGGCATGGCACCCATGCATTGACGGGTAACGGAACATTAGAAAAGATCCTTTCTCAACCTGGCCTTGGCCCGCCAGAGGAAAAACGCTCCGGCGGCGATGTACGCCGCCGCCCAGGGCGGCACCAGCGGCAGGGCCGGCTCCATGCGCTCGGCGTCGGCCGGTTCCACCAAGCCCACCAGCATCCAGGTTTGCACGAAGGGGCTGGCGCCTTTGACCCAGTCCTTCAGGTGCGCGAGGTCCGACCCGCCCATCTGCCCCTGGAGCACGGCATCGACCGGCAGTGCGGGCAGGATAATCCACAGCGTCACCAGTGCCGCCAACAGGGCGATCAGCGCCGAGGAGGGCGCGCGGAACTTGGAACTGAAGTACAGCCCCAGGCCGATCACGAAAATGGTGAGGTAAACCAGGATCAGCAGGTAGCGAATCGCCTGTCCGCCGGTCATGCAATGCAGGCCCATCGCCAGAGCCACGTGCCCCATCGCCAGCAGCCACACCGGCAGCGCCCGCTTGAACACGCCCAGCGCCTTGCAGAGCACGATATGCCAGTCGCTCACCGGCGTGGTCAACAAGGCCAGCATCGCCTGGGACTGCTTTTCCGAGGCGATGCACTGCGGCGCCAGCGCGGCCGTGATGACCAGCCCCAGCAGCAGGTAAATCCAAAGGTAGAGCTGCTGAAAATCGCCGAACGAGCCCTGGGCCAGCAACATCGCGTAGATCAGCAGCATGAACCCGACGAGCATTCCCACGACCTTGCGGGTTCTCTTGCGATTGGCCGAGTTGAAAAACCGCAACTCCTTCCAGACCAGCGGCGATCCGGTCACGCGGCGAAAGACGGGCTCGTCCGGCGAAGACGCCGAAGACCGGAGACCGGATACCGGAGACCGTGAAGAAGCAGAGCCGCCTTTTAACGGTCCCACGGTACCCGGTATCCGGTCCACGGTCTGAGGCAGCGGTGGAACGGCGCCCGGCGGCGCGACGCGAACCGGTATGGCGGTCAGCGGGCCTGTGGTCCGCAGCGATTGGCCGGACCCCTCCAGCGAAACGTTCCGCAGCGACCGGGCGCTCCAGCGAACCAGGAACCACGTCACGCCGACGGCGATCAGGCAGTGGGCGATCCAACTGAGGTTGGCCAGCAGGTCCCAGGGGAGGGCGGCCTTGGTCCTTTGGTAAAGCTGGTACATCACGAAGGAGGGGGAGGCGTAGATCACGGGCGCCAGGAACAGAATGGCGTACCAGAACAAGGCCTTGGCCATGGCCGCCAGCGGTTCGCGGCTGGTGACGGAAAATCGCAGGCTCAGAGCGCCCATGATGAACGTTCCGGTGACGGTCACGCACAAGGTGGAAATCAGGAACATCCAATCGACCCCGCCCAGCACGCGCACCATGGCCAGCAGCGGCAGACTGATCAGCAGCAGGATCATCAGTTGCAGCAGGCTGCCGGCGAGCTTGCCGGCGACGATCTGCACGGGCGTTATGGGCGAACTCAGGAGCACCGAAAGCGTCCGCCGGCGGGCCTCGTCCAGGATTGCGCCGCTGTTGAGCACCAAGGCCAGCAACTGCATCGCGATGAACTGGAACCAGATAATGCCGGCCGTGATCTTCTTGCCCGCCTCGGACATCCGGTTGAACTGTGAGGCCGCGCTTGGGGCCTGGATAGAACCATCCGACACGCGGAGGTCGCCGCTCGTAAGATTGACATCCGCCGCCAGCCAGACGATGACCAGAAACAGCAGCAACGCCGCGAGGTAGGCGAATCGCAGGACAAAGTGCCTCCGCCGGCGGCTGATGACGCGCAGCTCCTTGGTGAACACCGGGCCCAGCGCCCAGTCGACGGGATGCCGCAAAGCGGCCAGCCGCGACGGGCGGGCGGGGCGAGGCAGAGCCTTGGGAAGGGCGGGCGTCGTACTGGTTGTGGGGGCGGTGGTCACAAGCGGTTTATTCCGGGTTAACACTTTGTAGCATGGCCATCTTGGCCATGAGTCTCATGGGCATCCTGCCCATGGGTTTTGCTTCTTCTTTTTCTCTTCTGTTTCTTCTTTGGCATAACAACAGCAACAACCACAACGGCAAAGACACGGGCAGGATGCCCGTGATACTCATGGGCAAGATGCCCATGCTACGATTAATGCACCATGCCCTGCGTCAGTTGCAGGAAGGCGTCGTCCAGGCGTAATTGCTCGGGCACCAGGCTCAGCACGTCCAGACCGGCCAGCACGAGCGTGCGGGCGATGATTCCGTCGCCGGCCTGGCCGTCGCGGAACGTCACCGCGATGTGGTCGTCCAGCATGTGGACCGTCGCCACCTGCGGCAGCGCGGTCAGCAGTTCGACCGCCTTGGCCTGGTTGTCGCCGGCGACCTTCACGCGGATTTTGGAACTGATCCCCATGCGCGTGCGGATTTCGTCCATCGTGCCGCTAAACACCAGCCGGCCGTGCTCCACGATGCCGATCTGGTCGCACATCTCCTCCAGTTCGCTCAAAATGTGACTGGAGATCATGATCGTCTTGCCCATGCGCTTCAGCTCGCGCAGCAGCTCGCGGATCTCGATGCGGGCCCGCGGGTCCAGTCCGCTGGCGGGCTCGTCCAGAATCAGCACCTTGGGGTCGTGAATGAGCACGCGGGCGATCTGCAGCCGCTGGCCCATGCCGCGCGAAAGGCTGTCCACCGTGCTGCCGCGCTTGACCGTCAGGTCGGTCAACTCCAGCACGCCCTCGACGATGGCCTTGCGCTTCTGACGCGGAATGTCGAAGGCGGCCGCGAAAAACTCCAGGTACTCGAAGACCTTCAGGTCGTCGTACACGCCGATGAAGTCCGGCATGTATCCGACCATGCGGCGGACCTTCTTGCCGTCGCGCACCACGTCGATGCCGTCGATGGTCGCCCGCCCCGCGTTGGGCGCCAGCAGCGTGGCCAGGATCCGCATCGTCGTGGTCTTGCCCGCGCCGTTGGGGCCGATGAAACCGAAAATCGTCCCCGGCGCGATGCTCAGGTTCAGGTCCACCAGCGCCGCCAGGCGGCCGTAATATTTCGTCAGGTTCTTGATCTCGATCATTCGGTTCTCCCGGAATAATTCGTGTTACACCCGATCCGTTTTATTTCGCAGGCACGACGCCCGGCACCACCAGCCGGGCCAGTTGAATATGGTTGACGTTTCCCTTATGACCCTCGACGGTAAACGTCGCCGCCGCATTTGCGAACCGGGCGAAGACCACCGCCGCGCCTTGCTGGTGATAAAGCGCGATCGCATCGGTCCGGGGCAAAACGTCTTGCGAGCGGAAAGCCGCTACGAGGTCCGGCGGCCAGGCGGAAAGCGGATCGCTGTTCCCCGTCGGCAGGCCGGTGAACTCCTGGGTCGTATGCGCAGGCACGCTGCCCAGGCTCAGGCAACGAATGTCGGAGTCGGAATACCTAATGCGAACGAACGCGTCGGTGATCGGGTCGTCGCCGCGGTTGTCCAGCGTGACTTTCAAATGGCGACCCTCATCGAGTTCGACCTTGGCGCTGAACGGAAACGCCGGCGGCTGCGTTTGGGCCCGCAGGCACTGCATGGACCAGATGTTGATCGGCAAGGCCGACGGAATGTTCCCGGCGTCCTGCTGGCTGCAATAGATGTTGCGGGTCGCCTCCTGGTGCCCGTAGGGGGAGTAATCGCCTCCCTGGTCGGGCGACATCGCGGACCACCACTGGTTGCCCTTGGGCCCGGCCAGGCGATAGCTGTCGCTGGAGGGCGCGAAGATGCCGCACATCGTCGTGGACCAGTACGAACCGCCCTGGCCTTGCACCGCGTCGGTCACGGTCACCGCCCGCACCACCATGCGGCCGCCGCGAATATGCTCCACGCCGTAGTACGCCCCGACCGAAAACAACGCGATCACCGCCGTCGACGTGACCCACGTCAGCGGAAGGCGGTCGAGCCTTTTGAGCACGAAGTAATCCAGCGGGCCCAGCACCAGCGCCAGCACCGACAGCAACCCGATAATCCACCAGATGCTCAGCGGCCTCATCTCCGGTATCGATTGCAGATAGTTCAGCACCGCGTTGGCGCTTTCGCCCGTCCCGCCCAGGGTGTAGTAATGGTTGTACCCGGACTGGCTGTTGCTGTTCGCGTCCTCCTGATCCCCGCCCGAACCCAACATGCAGCGGGAGTCGAATTTCTTCAGGATGCCGTTCCAGAATCTGGCGGCCGGTCCTGCACCCGTCAGTTCCGAGGGCGTGAACTCCAACACTCCCACCCAGCCGAATCCCACCAATCCCGCGGAAAAATACTGAAAGCCGCCATTGACCGTCAAGGTCTCCCATCCTTTGGCCGGGGGCAGCGTCCAGCAGGTGAGGCTCCGTTTGGTCGAATCCTGCAAGCCCAATTCCGCAACCTGCGTTTCGGTCAGCGGCACGGTTCGGGCCAGGCCAATCACAAAAGGCAGCATCTTGGCCAGCGCGTGGTCGCGAGGCAGCGGGTGGCTGCCCAGCACCAGCAACAGCCTTCCGCCGTTGTTGACCCACGCGGCAATCGCCCGGGCCTGGGAGTCGTTGATCTGATTCCAATCCGGGTCGTGCAGGATCAGCAGGTCCAGGCAGTCGTAGCCGGTCCAATCCCACGGCAGCAGGTTGATGACCTTTTCCTTGACGCGTAGCCGCCCGCGAACTCTCTCTCCCGTGTTGTTCACGGTGTTCTCAACAATCATGTGTGCAGGCAACTGCATTAGCCCCGCCGTGCCCGGACCGCACAGGCCGATGAACAGGTCCTGCGGCGGGATCGAATCCATGGACAGCGAGTTGTCGGCGGAGTAGTTCAATTCGCCGATCCGGCTGTTCCATCGCACCGTGCGGACCTTGTCAGCTTTGATGGTCACGTCGAAATTGGAAACATCGTGCCGGAGCTTGGTGACCATCGGCACGTTGGCGGGCACGCCGGGCGTGACGACGAAGTCATGATCGATCGTCATGTTCGTCATGCTGTCCTGCTGGCCGAACACGGACATGCTGACCGCCAGCGGCTTTGGTTGCTTGGACACCACGATGAAGCTCAGAGGCATCCATCGCTCCGGGCGATAGGCGTTATCCCACCCGGCCTTGAAGGTCACGTCCAGGTCCGGCTCTTCCGCGCTCCATGCCGCCGTCGCGAACACCAACACGGCCAGGCCGCAAATCAACCGCCGCGATATCTGCCCCTGGGGCGCCGCCTCGATACCGGTGTGCTGGAAATCCAGGTCGGGTTCAAAGTGCAATTTCATGGTTTGTCCCGTCCCTTGAGGTACTTCGCCAACTTCTGGTCGAATTCCGAAATGTACGTTTGATCCTGTTTGGGGCGATACCGCTCATATTCCTCGTGGGCTGGTCGTCGAGGACAAACCCCTTGACCATGAATTCCCGCAGGGTGTTCGTGGCCCATATCCGAAAATGAGTGGCCTTGATCGAGTTCACCCGATAGCCGACGGCAATGACAGCGTCCAGGTTGTAGAACTCGACGTCACGGCTGATCTGCCGTGCGCCCTCGGTTTGAACTGTTTCCATTTTGGAAATAGTTGCCTCCGGGACCAATTCCCCGGTTTCGTAGATGTTTTTCAGGTGTTTGGAAATGGCCGGTATTTTCACGCCAAATAACTCAGCAATCGTCTTCTGGGTCAGCCAGAAATTGTCCTTTGCAAAGAAGACATCCACGGTCACTTTACCGTCGGGCGTGTGGTAGAGGACGATGGGGCTATTTCGCGTGGGCTCAAGTTCTTCGGACATTAGATGCTCCTCAATAATTCAACCCGGTAGAGGCATGAATCATCCATGACGCATGGGTCATTCTTCTTCCACCACACGGGCCTGAGCGGCAATTACAGTTTGGCCCTGGCATTGTAAATCAGCCATTCCGCGCATACCAGCAGCAACGCCAATGCCGCCAGGAACGGCCAGAGTTCCAGGTTGGCCAGACGCCCGCCGGCATCCTGGGCATGGATGGTCTGGCCGACGAGATTCACTTGGTGCGCCGGCTCGATGAAGCTCTCGCGCTCGTCCAGCAGATTGACGGCGAAGGCGGTCGGCGGCTTGTCCGCGGGCTTGAGCACGTACACGCCCGCCCGATCCGTTCCGGCGAAGCGGAACGCGCCGGATGCGTCCGCGGTAATGTCACGATTGTCGACGCCTGGCCCGGAAATCTTGCCCTTGGCCCCTGGCGGTTGGCCGCTCATGGTGATCGGCTGGCCCACGCTGAGCATCGTGTCCTGGGTCTGCTCCACCTCCATGCCAAGGTAGCCCGTGGCGTTGTAGCAGAACATGACGAAACTCGGCTCGAACGGCCAGTTGCTGTCCATCAGGTCGAAGTTCACCAGCAGGAACTGGCTGCCCTCCTTGCGGACAATCGCGATGGCCGGCGCCTTGGCGAATTCCGCGATCACCTCCGCGTCGCGGGGCAGGGTCAGGTTGCCCGCCTTGGCGGCGTACAGGTTGGAAAGGTTGACGAATTGCAGAACGCTGTGGCGGCTTCGCCAATCGACGACGACCTGGTCCGTGAGCGTGCCGTTGACGGTCGCGCCGCAGCCGCTGGGCGGCTGACCCAAAATCATGTACCGCCCGCGCGGCAGCTTGGCCGGCGAGCAGCGGTCCAGCACGGCCAGGTTGTAAGGCAGCTCACCCTGGGCAAGCAGCTTTTCCAGTTCGGCCGGCGACACAACGTCGAGCTTGGCCAGCGGGCAGGCGCGCAGGGCCGACTCCAAGGCCAGGTTGCCCGAGGTCGCCAGCAAAACCGACAGCCTTCGCGGGGCACTGAGGATCGCCCACGCGGCGTCGTCGCCGGGCAGGGCATCCTTGCGGAGCTGGCGCACCTCGACCACGCCGGCGGCGTTGTGCGTGAGGTTGAACGTCACCGAGACGGTGCCCGGCGACGCGGGTTTGGTGCCGGCGGCGGGTTTGAGCGGCGGAACCTGCACCGGCCGAACCGAGCGGATCGCGCCGTCGATGCTGAGCTGCGCCTGCGTGTCCACGGCGGCGTCGTTGTAATTGGCCAGCACCGCGAAGACGGTGACTTCCTCCGGCTTTTCGTAGGACCGCCGGACCTGCATCGCGGTGACGGCGACGTTGTCGCCGGCCTTGCCGACGGCGTGGAAGTGCAGTTCACTGGCGCCGATGGAAACGCTCTGGGCATCCTGGATTTGGCCGTCGCTGAAAAGCTCCAGCAGGGCGGGCGCGACGGAACTGCGATTGTTGGCCTCCAGCCCCGGCGACTGCGCGGACGCCTGCGCCACAAGCACCGCCTCGGCCAGCGACGAGAGCGAATCCCCGGGCTCGACGGCGTCGATCGCCAGCGCGAGTTGTCGCTTGTCGGTGGTGAACTTGCACATGACCTTGGCCGAGCGGTCAAACGCGATGACCATGGACTGGTCGCCGGTATCCTGGAGCGAGATCGTGCGGCTGCGAAGGGTCAGGACGAAATCCTTGGCCTGCTGTTTGGCCAGGGCCAGGCGGGTCTGGTTGCCCTCGATGGCGCCCATGCTGGCGGAACGGTCGATGAGAATGACGTAGCGGCGTGGCGAAGCGGTGTCCAGCGAAAGCACCGGCTGGCCCAGCGCGCACAGCACCGCCGCCAGGGCCAGGAATTGCAACAGCAGCAACAGGTTCATCCGAAGCCGCTGGATCGGCGCGTTGACCTGTAAATCCTGCACGGCCCGTTTCCACAGGAGCGTGCTGGGCACGGAAAGCTCGTGCCGCCGGAGCTTCAGGAAGTAAAGCAAGAGCAACAGCGGCACTGCCGCACAGGCCGCGTAGATCGCGGGTAGGGGGGTTAGCCAGTGCATGTGATCTCCGGGACGGACCGGAAACAGCAAACCGCAGAATATCGAACATTCGAACCGCAGAAGGCAGAAGTAAGGATACGGAAACCTGGCTCTGTACTTCTGCATTCTGCGGTTCTGCTGCTCGATATTCTGCGGTTCGCTTTTTCTTTCATTTGACAAGCCCTCCCCGCCGCAGCGCGTTGAGCACGATGCCTTCCACCGGGTCGGCAGTGCTCGCGAGCATGTATCGCGCGCCGCGCCCGGTGCAGAATTCCTTCAGGCCGTTGCAGTACGCGGTGAGGTTCTTCTTGTAGAATTTGAGCAGGGCGGCCGAGACGGTGATCTCGGCTACGTCGCCGTCTTCGAGGTCCACCAGCTTCAGGTCGCCCTTGAAGTCGGGCTCGATCTCCTGCGGGCTGAGCACCTGGATTGCGTACAGGTCGTACTGCCGGCTGATGAGCCGCCGCAGTCCGGTCTCGTAACCCTCCTTGAACATGAAGTCGCTGAGCACCACCATGATGCCGCGCCCCGACCGCATGTTGACGACCTGCTTGCAGGCCTTGTCGAAGTTACTCGGCCCTTCGGTCGCCTGGGCGACCAGGAACTCGGCCATCTGGGGCAGGTAGTTTCGCCCGCGAAGGTTGGGCAACATGCCGGCCAGGCCGTCCGCGAACGCGCTGAAGGTCAGGCGGTTATTGTTCACCACGCCGATGTACCCCAGCGCCGCGGCCAGCTTGCGAATGACCCGCTCCTTGGACGGCTCGCCCGCGGCGACCGACGAACTCGCGTCCAGCATGACGTGGACGCTGAGGTCCTGCTCCTCCAGGAACAGCTTGAGGAACAGCATGTCCAGCCGCCCGTAAATGTTCCAATCCACGAACCGCAAATCGTCGCCGGCGACGTAAGGCCGATGGTCCGCGAACTCCACGCCCTCGCCTCGCCGCTTGGACCGCCGCTCGCCCTGCAACTTGCCCTGGATGATCTTCCGCGAGATCACATCCAGACCGTCCAAGCGGGCCATGAACTTGCTGTCCAGCAGTTCGGTGAGCTTGCGGGTTGTGCGGGGCGATTCGGCCATCAGACTTTCGCCTTCTCCTCGGTCGTCTTTGGGGTCTTTTCGAGAATCTCATTGAGCACGTCGTCGTTGCTGATGCCCTCGGCCTGGCCCTCGAAGTTGAGCAGCACGCGGTGTCGCATGGCCGGCAGGAAGGCGTCGGCGAGGTCGCTGAAGGCGACGTGGTATCGCTCGTCGAGCATGGCGCGGACCTTGGCGGCGAGCATGACGGCCTGGACGCCGCGCGGGCTGGCGCCGAATCGGACGAACTGGTTGACCATCGGCGTGGCGTACTGGCCTTGCGGGTGCGTGGCGAGCACCAGGCGGATGGCGTAATCCTGCACGTGCGGGGCGACTACGACGCGGCGGACCAGCATTTGGTTTTGCAAAATCCCGTCCGCGCTGACGACCGGGCTGGCCTGCGGATTGGCGCCGGTGGTCGTGCGGTTCAAAATCTCGCTGAGTTCCGCGTGATTGCTGTACGGCACCAGCAGCTTGAAGAAGAACCGGTCGAGCTGCGCCTCGGGCAGCGGGTAGGTGCCTTCCTGCTCGATGGGGTTTTGCGT
>CAZYDC010000059.1:0-14584 GCA_964646065.1 uncultured Planctomycetaceae bacterium
GCGACCACCGAGATCTACACTCTTTCCCTACACGACGCTCTTCCGATCAGGCGGAACTGGTCGCCGTCGAATTGCGCACGGCCTTGGCGAACCTCGGCCAGATCAGCGGACAGATCGTGACCGAGGACATCCTGGGCCGGATCTTCGCGCGCTTCTGCGTGGGGAAATAGATCGGGTGCCGGGTCGGGTGCCATGCCCAAGTCTGCGCGGGCATGTCTTCCGCGCGGCAACATGCCCGCGCAGACTTGGGCATGGCATCCGACATGGCACCCATTGACAACCCGTCTTTGCGACGGAACAATGTCTTCCCGTTGGCACACATTCTAAAACCGATAAGGAGCATCGCATGAAACTTGGCGTGATGGGCGCGTTGTTTGGCGGAATGAAAATTGACGAGGCCTTGAAGTATTGCCAGAAGGTCGGGCTGGAGGCCATCGAGTTGCCGGCGGGGGCGTATCCCGGCGACCCGTGGGGGCTGGGCGGAATGGCCAAGGACAAGAAGGCCCTGGCCAAGCTCAAGAGCAAGATCGCCGATTACGGCCTGACGGTGCAGGGGATTGCCGTGCATGGCAACCCGGTTCACCCGGACCCGAAAATCGCCAAGGCCCACCAGGAGGCGCACCGCAACGGCGTGATGCTGGCCGCCGCGTTCGAGACCGTGGTGGTCAACTTCTCCGGCTGCCCCGGCGGCGCCAAGGGCGACAAGACGCCAAACTTCGTCACCTGCCCCTGGCCCGACGATTTCTCCAAGGCGGCCGAGTACCAATGGGACCAGGTGCTGATTCCGTTCTGGACCAAAGAGAACAAGTTCGCGGCCGCCCAGGGCGTGAAGATCGCCTTCGAGGCGCACCCGGGCATGACGGTGCATAACCCGACGGACATCGTTCGGCTCCGCGAGGCCGCGGGTACGAACCTGGGCGCCAACCTGGACCCCAGCCACTTCTTCTGGCAGGGCATCTGCCCCGTCGAGGCCGCCCGGTTCCTGGGCGAGAACAAGTGCATCTTCCACGTCCACGCCAAGGACTGCGCGATCGACCCGAAAAATTCCCGCCTCACCGGCAACCTGGACATCCGCAGCTACGGCGACGTGAAGAACCGCTCCTGGGTCTTCCGCACCTGCGGGTACGGCCACGGCGACGAATTCTGGAAACCGTTCGTCTCCATGCTGCGGTTGTACGGGTACGACGGCGTGATCAGCATCGAGCACGAGGACGGCCTGATGAGCATGGCCGAGGGCTTCGAGAAGGCCATCGCGTACCTCAAGGGCGTGATCCTGACCCAGAGGACCGGCCAGGCGTGGTGGTTCTGAGAAGACCGTGAGTCCGTGGGCCGTGGACCGTGAGACCGTAACGGCGAAGAGGAATGGGTGGCATGGCGATGTCGTCTATCGCCATGCGCGCTGCATAACATGCGCGAATTTCCAGATGTGGATGCAGATAATGGGCGACAGTCCATTCATTCAGAGGGAATAGGTGAGACGTGTATCAAGTTGATGGTCGTGACAATGTAGTAAAACTCAAGGACGTTCCTCAATCCTCGACCGGGGCACCTTGTCCGCTGGTGCTTGCCAGGGAAGGAACCCTTGTGCTTGCCTACTACATCATTGACGAGGTTCGCGCCGAGGCTTTAGGCGGGAAGACTGTTGGCGTTGTCGGTCCAGGTTCTGTGGACGAGACTGTTGCGCTGGTACGTTTCCACATATGCTACGCGAGCATGTTCGGCCCACCCAATGATGAGGCGTTTTCAGGGCATCCGCTGTATGCCAGCGGACTGAAACATTACTCGGCCAATATCGTCGAAAACTCGTCATGGATTCGATCGTTGGAGAGGATGAATTCTGTGCATCCGCGCCATAACCCGGAATCGTACAAACGGCGCAAACATTTCATATTCGCATTCCACGACTCAACATTTGAATGTGTGGCTGATGGATATGAGATTCATCTCCGGCAAGGATCGCTTTCGTCACTAGTGCCTCAAATGCAGCAATGGTTGGCACATTGAAAAGGATGAATTGATATATGGAAGGGCGTACCCGATTCTAATTATGGCGAATTCGCCACAATTGGAAATTCTAACCCCCTCGAATTCGAGGGGGTTGGAAAACGGGAATTCTTGCTTATCGAAAGGGCATCCAGTGGCGATGTTGGAACAGCAGGCGTTTTACACGCATGGGCAGGGCGGGCATTCGCTGTATCGGATTCCCGCCCTGGTCGTGACCAAGGTGGGGACCGTGCTGGCGTTCTGCGAAGGGCGCAAGGATAGCTGGGCCGACACCGGCGAAATCCACCTGATGCTGCGGCGCAGCGGCGACTGCGGCAAGACCTGGAGCGATCCGCGAGTCATCGTGCAGCAGACGGACACCACCTGCGGCAATCCCTGCCCGGTGGTGGATCATCGCAGCGGCGCGGTGTTCCTGTTCTTCTGCAAGAACCCCAAGCTGGCCGGCGGGACCGACCTGGTGGCCCTGGGCCAGGGCACCCGCACCGTCTGGATGACTCGCAGCGACGACGACGGCGTGACCTGGTCGGAACCTGCCGACCTGAGCGCCACCATCAAGAAACCCAACTGGACCTGGTACGCCACCGGGCCGGGGCACGGCGTACAACTCACCAGTGGCCGGCTGGTCGTTCCATGCTGCCACACGGTGGCCGTGAACCTGAGGGCGGACGACCCGGAATACTCGCACATCGTCTACAGCGACGATGGCGGGGCGACCTGGCGGCTGGGCGGCGAGTTCGGGCCGGGTTGCGATGAGCCTGCCGTCGTCGAACTGCCGGACGGCAGGATGTACATCAACGCACGCAACCAGGTGCCCAGCGAGGTCGGCCGCCGCGCCTACGCGCTGAGCGCCGACGGCGGGCTGACCTTCTCGCCGCGGCAGGTCGATTCCACGCTGATCGAGCCGACCCTCTGGAACGGCTGCCAGGCCAGCCTGGTGCGATACCGCGCGGGCGGCTCGTCCGCCGGCGGGGCCGACGATGGCGTGCTCTTTGCCAACCCCGCCACCAACGTCAACGAGCGCGTGAATATGGCCGTGCGCCTCAGCCGCGACAATTGCCGCACGTGGCCGGTGTCTCGCGTCCTGCACGCCGGCCCGGCCGCCTACAGCGACCTCACCGTCGCCCCCGACGGCACGATCCTGTGCCTCTACGAAGGCGGCGACGAGAATCCCTACCAGACGCTCCGCCTGGCGCGGTTCGGTTTTCAATGGTTGTGCGAATAAATCGCCCATCGCCCAGTCTTTGGGTGGCATGGCGACGTTGTTTGTCGCCATGCGACGTGGCACCCTCAAGTCTTCTTGGGGTGCCACCAGACATGGCGACAAACAACGTCGCCATGCCACCCTTGGTGTGCGATTTAACGAATAATTCACTCGCGTTGTGGATAACTTGTGCTATAATGTTTGCAACTGAACGCGGTGCATGGCGGTTTGGGGAACGGTTCGTCCGAGATTTCCACAAGAAATCCACCGGCGGATGTCGATAGTTCCTTTATAGTTAGCGTTGTTTTTGTGTAGTCATGCACAAGTGTTTGAATGGGCGCCCGAAAGAAAAACCGGGCGCAATGGCTCCGGCGCCGGCGCGAATGGGTCGCGTGGCCTGGACCAGGAAGCCCGGCGCGGCACCCCACATGGAGCTGCCTCCAAGAGAGATAGCACCTCCCGCCCCGCCAAGACTTTTTCCATATTCATTGGTCGTGGGTTTGTCGGAAGAGGTGTATTTTGAGTTTCAGCGACGATTTCTCGGACAGCAGCATGGTAAGCAGTTACAGCAGCACCAGCGACGATTTGGAAAGTTCCACCCCCCCGCCCGAGCACAGAACCACGCACGAACATGCCGGTTCCGCGCATACCCCAGCCGCCACGACGCACACGCCCGCCGCGGTTCAGGCCGCGCCCGAGCACAAAGCGCCGGCCCGCAAGGAGCCCCGCCCCGCCGCCCCGGTCATCGAGGCGCCCGCCGAGGTGAGCATCCTCTATAGCGACATGCCGCTGTTGCCCTCGCTGCACGAGGACCTCAAGGCGGCCGGGTTCGAGCGTCCCACGCCGATCCAGGCCAAGTGCATCCCGATCGCGCTGGAGGGCAAGGACATCATCGGCCTGGCGCAGACCGGAACGGGCAAGACGGCCGCGTTCGCCATTCCGATCATTCAGAAGCTGGCGCACCGCATGGAGCTGGGCGCGATCGTGCTGGCGCCCACGCGCGAGCTGGCCATGCAGATCACCAAGGTTTTCGAGGAGCTGGGCCGCGCCAGCGGAGTGCGAACGGCGACCATCGTCGGGGGCATTCCGATGGACAAGGACCACAAGGCCCTGCGTTCCTGGCCCAACGTGCTGGTGGCCACTCCCGGCCGCCTCAACGACCACCTCGAACAGGGAACCATCTCCGTCCACGAGATCGAGATCCTGACGGTGGACGAGGCCGACCGCATGCACGACATGGGGTTCATGCCCCAGATTCGCCGGATCATCGCGCAGTTGCCGCAGAAGCGCCAGACGCTGATGTTCACGGCCACCATGCCGGCCGACGTGGAGCGGATCGCCCGCTCCAACATGAGCAATCCGGTTCGCATTCAGGTGGGCTTGCAGTCCGCCCCGGCCCGCCGGGCCAAGCAGCAGCTTTTCGAGGTCGATGAGGACGGAAAAGTGCCCCTCCTGCTGGACCTGCTGCGAAAGGGCAGCGGCAGGGTGCTGGTGTTCTTGCGGACCAAGCGCGGCGTGGACAAGCTGGCCCGCGTGGTCAACGCGCGAGGCATCATGACCGCCAAGATTCACGGCGACCGCGAGCAGGCCGAGCGCGACGCCGCGATGAACGGTTTCCGTGACGGAAAGTACCGCATTTTGATCGCCACGGACATTGCCGCCCGCGGCATCGACGTGGAGAACATCGAGCACGTCATCAACTACGATTTCCCGCACGTCGCGGAGGATTACGTCCACCGCATCGGCAGGACCGCCCGGGTCGAGGCCGAGGGCCTGGCGACCAGCTTCGTGACGCGGGCCGACCGCATGTACGTCTCGGATGTCCGCAGGCTCATCGGCGACAAGTTGCCGGCGCTGGTTTCCGCCAGCGGCGGCCCGCCGAGTGAACCGTCCGGCGGCGAACATTCGCGCGGGCACGGTGCCCGCGGTGAAGGCCGCGGCCACAGCAGGCCCCAAGCCGCATCGGGACACGGGCACCATAGCCAGGCACCGCAAGGGCAAGGGCAAGGTCAGCCGCAAGGGCAAGCGGCCCAGACGGGCGAGGGCGGTAAGAAACGCCGCCGCCACCGTCGCGGCGGAAGAGGCAGAGGCCCCGCCCAGGCGCCGCCGACGCAGGCGTGAGGCCGTTGAGCGTGGCGCGTAGAGCGTAGAGCGTAACAGCGAAGAAATAACCAGAGCCCGCGAGATCATTTGATCCACGCGGGCTCTTTGCTTTTTAACTCTGTGAATCTCCGTGTTCTCAGTGGCCCGCTGTTTTTGGGGGTGGGCAAACACTGACAAAAATGTAACGTCGGCGCTCGAAATTTGTCGAGCAAAAATAAATCGTGGTTTGGAGTAAAATTTTATCTCCCGGCCTGGCCGGGAGATGGCCCGGAGCGCAAATTTTGTTCCGCCCGAAAACGGTCAAAACGGCCCTATATATAGAGGCGCGTGTTTTTTTCGCGAGCCTCTGGCGGGCCTGATACAAGCTCGCAAATGCTATTTGACAACTGAATAGCGGGACGACTTTTCCGGGTGCCGGATCGGGTGCCATTCCGGGTGCCATGCCCAAGTCCGCGCGGGCATGTCTTCGCTCCCGGGTTCAACGGCAAGACATGCCCGCGCGGACTTGGGCATGGCACCCATCGGAAGCTCTGCGCCATCGTCTCAAACCGCAAGGAGGCGAGATTACAAGGATGACCGGTTTTCGGGATGAAACACTTCCTCTGAATCCTCTTAATCGGTTCATCAGGTAATCCCGCTCCAAAACGCCGGTGCGACGAACCGCCCGGGGCGTGTGGAACTACCGTAGCATCACTCAACAAGACGCGCGAAAGTGAGGTCTGTAAATTGCAACATGCTATATATAAGACACTTATCGATTCCAGAACCGGGCAGAACAGGGGCCAGTTGGGCAGAACGGGTTCCCGGTTGGGCAGAACGAGCTCCCCGTTGGGCAGGACGGGTTTTCCGTTGGGCAGACCAAGTTCCAATTGGGCAGGCGTTTACGCCGGCGATGCTCGGCTAGGCTGGCGGCGGATTGGGCGGGGCGCCTTGTGGTCCCTGGCCTTGCGGGCTGCCGCCGCCGCTGGGCTGTTGACCGCCATTGCCGCCGCCTTGACCAGGCTGGCCACCACCGCCGCCGGGTTGTCCGCCACCGCCACCGCCGCCACGGCGGCCTCGACGGCGACGGCGACGTCGGCCGTCCTGACCTTGCTGCGAACCTTGGCCCTGTTGGGCGCCTTGGCCTTGCTGGGCAGCCTGGCCTTGTTGCGGGCCTTGGCCCAGTTGCGGGCGCTGGCCTTGGCGTTGACCTTGCTGTTGGCGTTGACCCTGCTGGCCTTGACCTTGTTGCCGGCGGCCTTGATTTTGTCCTTGTCTCTGGCCTTGGCCTCGGCGGTCGCCGAGTTGCGGTCTGCCGTTGTTGGGCCTGGCGTTCTGGCCGCCGGATCGCGGCGGCTGACCGGACTGATTCTGAATCGCGCCTGGTGCCGAATCGGCGGTGAGGGATTGCGAGGTGTTTTGGTTTCCGTCGGCGGGGTCGGCCGCGTCGGCGTTCGCATTGTTGTCGGCTTGGCCGACAACATTATTACCGTCAATATCCGCATCGCCGGCAAGGCCGTCCGTACCGGCGTTGGAACCGTCTTCAGCGCCGTTGGCACCGGCCGGCTGGAGCTCTCGCGGCGCGGTGTCGTCGCCCGGCGGGGCGTCGGCGGTGTCCCGGCCGAGCGTGTCGGCGTCCTGGGCCGGGAACGCTTCCGGCGCGGCGGCGCCGGCTTGGGCGCCATCCGGCGGAGCCTCGGTGTTGAATTGCTCGCGCAGCAGGCGAGGCGGGCCTTTTTCCTTCCGCTCGGGACGCGCGCGGCGCTCCTCGAACGTGGGCATCGGCGGGGCCGGAACGTCGCGGGCCTGGATTTCCTCGTTGGGCACCACCACCTGCGTGTTGTCCACCAGCCACAGCCGCACCAGTTGCGTGATGATCTGGCTGTCCACGACCTTGCCCACCACCCCGGCGGCCGTCTGCACCCAGGTGTTCTTGCGGGGCAGCTTCTTGCGAAGCTCCTCGTAACCGACGTCCTCGTACCGCAGGCAGCACATCAGGCGGCCGCAACGACCGGAAATTTTGGAGGGGTCCAGCGTGGCCTTCTGCGTCTTGGCCATCCGCATGGAAACCGGCTTGAGGTCCTTGAGGAATTGCTGGCAGCAGCAGCGCTGGCCGCAGCGTTCGTAGTCGGCGACCAGTCGGGCCTCGTCGCGGGCGCCCACCTGGCGCATCTCGATTCGGGTGCGGAACTGCGTGGCCAGCATCCGCACCAGCTCGCGGAAGTCCACGCGGGTCTCGCTGGAGAAGTAAAAGATGATCCGCTCGCCGCCCAGCAGGTGCTCGACGGTGACCAGGCGCATGGCGAGGTTCATCTCGCGGATGTGCTGGCGGGTGAAGACGGCCTCCTCGCGGGCCGAGGTGTCCAGGTGGCGCTGCTCGGTCAGGTCCTGGGCGTTGGCGACGCGGAGGATTTTACCGTCGCGGCGGTAGGGGTATTCCGGGCCGGAAGCCTGGATGAAATCGGCCACCCGCCGCCCGCTGGAACACTGGCGGCAGGAACTGGACTCGGCGTCCTCGCCCTCGCACAGAGGCATGAGGACCTCGCCCAGCTCCACGCCCCGCTCGGAGCGGATGACGAGTTTCTTGCCCGGAAGCGGCGGCGACGAAAGGTTGTGGCGGAACTCGCCCACCTGGCGCATCAGGCCGTACCGCACGACCACGCGATTGGCGGAAGTGGGCGCGGGCGTTTCGCCCGGCTCTGCGGCCAAAGGCGACGCCGCCGGCGCCTCGGGCGGGATCTCGACGACCGCGGCGGACGGGACGACTTGCTCCCCAACGGCGGCCGGGTCGATCTCGAAGATACCTTCGTCGTGGTCGTCCTGCCTGGGGCGACTAGGGATGTCGCCCAGGTCGGTGATCTCGTCGGGGGCGCCGTCGTCCGGGATGACGATCGGGCTTGCGGCCGGTTTGGGCGAAACGATTGGTCCGACTTCGACGTCCTCGTTCGAAATCGGGATGAGTTCCTTTTTCTCGTCGCTCCCAAGCTCCGTCGGCGTCGGATTGGCCGAATCGGCGGGCGGCGGGGGCGCAGCGTCATGATTGGGGCCAAGGCCCGAAGACGAGTCGCTTTGCGACATGCGAACACTCCACAACTGACCGCGGCGGCCCGCGGATGCGATGCTTTTCCAGTGCCCCGGTCCGTGGCCGGGGATCCTAACGCCTCGAAAGGCGGCGACTGCCCTTGTGGGGCAGTCCGGTGTCGCCACACCCGCTTACGCAGCAGCGACGACAAAATGATTATACACTCTATCCGCAAACGCGGACAGGTTTTTCGGGTGCCATGCCCAAGTCCGCGCGAGCATGTCTTGGGTTCGGGTATCGCGAGGACATCTTGTTCCGACAAATCGCATTGAATTGGCGATTGACAGTAACGACTCAACGTTTGCCGGTTCAACGGCAAGACATGCCCGCGCGGACTTGGGCCCACCCAGGCGGGTCTTCGCTGCGCTACGACATGGCACCCGAACCCCGAACCCCGAACCCCGGTTACGGATTACCGATTACTGTTTACCGTAATTTCCGTGATCCAGGCAGGCCTGGTACATGGCCGCGAGGTTGGCCTCGGGGCAGCAGGGCGGCAGGTTGTTGGCCTCCTTCAGGATGAACCGCCCGCCTTCCATGATCCCGCTGGCGAGGATTTCTTTCGTGCGGTGGTAGACCTGCTGGCTGGTGCCGCCCAGGAGCAGGCTGACCGGCGGGCCGCCGCTGATTTCGACGTCCGGGCCCAGCGTTTTGCGCAGCCAGGTGAAATCGACCGGGAAACCGGTGTCGAACGACTGCACGTTCAGTTCGTCGCGGAGGATCGGAAAGTGCCGCGTCGCGTCGCCGCAGAGGTGCATGCCGTGCGGGCCCGGCCCCGAAAGCCCGTACCAGTACCGATGAATCGGCAGGACCATCTCGCGGAACATCTGCGTCGAGATCATCTGGATCGAATCGTCGGCCATGCCGCCCGAGGGCGAGTTGAACGCCTTCTGCCCGGCGCGATCGGCCAGGGCCCGGATGCGAATTTCCACCGCGTGCGATATGAACGTCATCAGCCGCATGGCGTACTCGGGGTCCTCGATCATGTCGGTCAGGAACTCGAACCCGCGAAGCTGCACCGCGATGGTCATCGGGCCGTCGAAACCCATTTGCACCGGGTTGACTTTGAATGTCGCGTCCGGCTGCGAGAGCTTGGACACCTCGGCGCTCAAGGCCTCGTGGCGGGCGAAACACTGCTGGATGAACGGATTGTCCAGCGGGTGATCGACGTCGAAATCCCAGAGTTTGTTCTTGTCGGCCCCGGTCAGGATCGGCGAAATGTCCGGCACCTGGCCGTCGCGGAAATGCACCGGGCAGCCGAAATACGCCGCGTCGTATGTGTTCTGGTTATCGACGTAGAAGTTGAACTCCTTGGGCGCCCCGGCAGGGAAATCGCTGACGCGGCTCAGGAAGCTGGGCCCGTAGTCCATGAACCGGAGCTGGATCTTGACGGCCGCCCGCGCGTCAGTGAAATAATCGCGGAAGGTCAACCCCTCGGGGTTCAAGGCCGAGTCCAGCAGGATCACGCGCGGGTTGACGCTGAAGCTCACCGGAACGCGGATCGGCTTGCGGGAATGATAGGCGTCCCAGACGGCTTTCTTTTCTTCGTTGGTAATCATGGCGGGATTGTCCGCGAAAGCGCCTTTTGAATCAATGGGCGGTAGCGAGAAGAAACGGCAAACCGACGAACAACCGAACAATCGAACAATCGAAGTCAGAAGTACAGATCAGTTCTTCCATTTCCGTACTTCTGCATTCGCCGTTCGATTGCTCGACATTCGTCGGTTCGCTGTTTCTTCGCCTTTGAGCCCTCGCCTTGGGCTCGGGGCTAAACGAGATTCTTCGCCCCACGCGCTACTTGTATTTCGTCGTCGCCCTGCCGCCGGCATCGAGGCTGACCTCGTTGACGATCAACTGCGTTTGGTCTCGCGTGGCGGCGTAGTTTTTTAGCACGCACTCGGGGCTGGCGGCGAGCTTGCCTTTCCACTTGTGGCCGAGGAATTCGATCGTCACCGGCTTGGACAGGTCCATCATGCCGTCGATCAGGTACAGCCGCGCGGTGCGAATGCCGACGCCCTTGATCGTGATGGTGTTGGCGTCGGCGTCGATGGCGCCGGAGAGTTGGAACATTTTGCCGTCGACAACTTTCTGTGCGGCGTCCTGCGCGGCCTTGGGGTCTTTAGTGCTCACCGAAACGCTGACGGCCTTGGACAGGTCCATCGGCGTCCACGCGAAGCTGGTGGCCTCGAGCCAGTAGCCCCGCGAATGGTGCGCCATGTGGAAATTGTGCTGGAAGCGGGTGGGCAGTTTCCGCTTCTTGTCTTCGAGGAACTTGAGGAAGTCGGCCATTTTCGGCCAGCAGTCGCCGTGCCCGCCGCCGGCGACTTCGGTTCCGACGAACGTTTCGTTCTTGAGTTCCTTGAAGCGGTCGGCGGCCATGCGGCAGTAGCCGACGTTGCCGGGGCTCTTGGGGTTGACGTGGTCCAGCTCGCCCCAGACGGACCAGAGCGGCAGGTGTTCGAGGTTCTCCAGGTAGCTGACGTTGGTGAACGGAGTGCCCTCGAACCACGGCACGCCGGCCATCGGCACCGCGGCCGCAAAGAGCCGCGGATACATCGTCGCCTGGTGCCAGGTCTGGTGCCCGCCCAGGCTGTAGCCGGTAAGGTAAATCCGGTCGTCGTCCACGTTCAGGTGCGTGCGGACGTACGCCAGCGGGGCCAGGCAGGTCTGCTCCTGCAGAGGCGAGGCGTCGTAAAACTGCACCGTGGCCGCCAGCGTCGGGGCCACCAAAATGAACCGGTCTGCCGCCGGGCCCAGCATGGCGGCCATCGTCTTGCCCGCCATCTCGCCGTTGCCGCCCTGTCCGTGAAACGCCAGCAGCACCGGCCAGGACTTCGCGGGGTCGTACCCTGCCGGGACACGGAACAGGTATTCCAGTTCGGCCTTCTTGCCGCGACCGGTGACGGCGACGGTTTTTCGCACCCATCCGGGCGGAAGTTTTTCGTAGGCCGTGTCGGAGGCGATGGCGGCCTTGAGTTTGGCCAGGTCGTTGCCCGCGGCCTGGAGCACCGCGTGCTGCTGGACCTTGGCGGTGGTCGGGTCGGCCTGTGCGAACAGGTCGGCCATCGCGATCGCGGCGGGAGAATCGGAGGCAGGCTGCGTTGCGGCCGGAGCGGAGGTTTGCGCGCGGGCCAAGGCCGCCGACAACAGGATCGCGAAGACGGGCCAGGAAGGTTTCACACGGGACATTATACAGCCGGAAGGAGGGGGCGAACAGCGGCGCCGCGTTGGATTCCCAACCCAATGACGAATGACGAATGTCGAATCAATGACGAATACCGGAATGTCCAATATCGAATATGGATCTGCGGCAAACGGAATTTGCGAGGTTTACGCGGATGTTTGCGATACAGCCCAAAATTGCGGATACTTCGAATCGCGGCGCCCTTGGTTGCTTCTAGAGAGATTCGGAGATCTCTCCGTGTGGACCATTCGTTATTGATTCGTCATTCGTCATTCGACATTCGTCATTTTGTTTGTGGGCCCAAGGCCGCGTTGTGGTTCGCTCCCCCTTACTCCCAGACCGGCTTAAACCCGCTGACGACCAGCGCCCGGCGGAGCAGGTTGGCGCCGTCGCGGTCGAGCACCAGGTGCTTGATGTCCCAGATGGGCGTCTCGAGTTTCACGCTGAGCTTTCCGCCGCTGTTGGATACTTGCAGCTTGAGCGGTTTTTCGCTGGTCGTTTCGGAGTGCCTCAGCCGCGTGTGGAAAATCAACCGGCGGCTGGAAATCAGCAGCCCGCTCATGCCGTCCTCGGTTCGCGTGCGGTCGCGGTCGGGCACGTAGGCGATGTACTGCTCGTTGCCGGCGGGCTTGTACCACTGTTCCACGCGATGCTGGATCACCGAGGGCAACTGTTCCCAGGGGTTTTCAATGCTCGATTCGATATGTTCCCGCAACTTCCGGAACCCCTTGGTCGCGCCGCCGCCGGCGGCCTCCATGAACTCCAGCGCGCGGCGGAGATTGCGAATCCTCAGGTGGCACAGACCGTTTCCGCTCTGGGTGTTCACCTGGATCTGCCCGCCGATCAGTCCGGCGCCGCTGCACATGTCGCAGACCCAGTAGGGCATGGGCAGGTTGCCGGGCGCCGGAACGTTGGGCACCATCGGCAGGCGCTCCAGGAGCTGCTGGGGGCTCAGGTCGCGGACCTGGTCCTCGGCAAGGCGAAGCGCACCCGCCGCCTGCTCCGCCTCCAGCGAGACGTTGTCCACCAGCACGGGCGAATAAATGATGATGTGGGCCAGCAGGTGGGAGGGCGTGCCGCAACGCAGGCATCGCCGGGGCAAGGCCGTGCGGAAGGCGACCTCCTTCAACCGGGCGGCCTGGAACTCCATCAGCGCGCCCGCGTCGCCGAACTTCACCAGGCGGATGGTCTGGACCACCGCGTCGGGCGGCGCCTGCGAGGCCGAAAAAACCGCCTCCCGCGGCGCCTCCAGGGGCGCGGGCCTGGGGGCCGGGGCGGTCGAAACCGAAGCTTGCGTCGGCCTGGAGGCTTCCAGGTCGTCGTCACCGACGTGCGGAGGAACCACGGCGTCGCTCAGCCACGAGGTGATCGTGTCATCGGTGATTCCCGCGGGCTTGGGCACGCGAAAACGCTGCTGGCACTTGGCGCATTGCACAATGTCGCCCCCGCGCCCCGCGGGCGCCTGAAGCGCCAGACCGCAATGCGGACAGATTACCTGCCTTGTTTGCATAACATCCTTTTGCCTTGTTCAACTGTTTTGAAGTTACACCCAACAAAAATAGACCTGATTACTACGCTCCATAATACAGTAACCCCGGTCTTTGGGGCAAGGGCCTAAATAGTTATCGGCGAAAAATATCCGGAGATTGAACGCCTTCATAATTACTTCTTAATGAGCGGCCAAGAGGCGATGCGGTTATTCATGTCTCTCCCAAGGACCCTAAACCACGAAACGCAGTTTTAGTCGCCAAGGGCGCTGAGAAACTGAGAACGGCAAAGAACTATAAAGGAAACATACGAAGCTCTTCATCCTGCTAATTCATCTGGTCTTTGCCTTTCTCAGTTTGTCAGCGATCTCAGCGACTAATCTGTCCGCATCTTCGGACACGCGGAGATATAGAAGGAGAGATGAGCTCATTCCTTGACAGCGTCCCCGGCGGGGCGTATCGTCCGTCCTTTTGACCGACCAAGAGATTTACCACAGAGGACACAGAGGTCACAGAGAGAAGAATTCAAACGGCGAAGAAACTGCGAAGAACAACGTCCCCAAAGTTTTTCACGCCGAATCTCGCGGAATCGCCGGGACGTGCGCAAGGACCCGGTTGAAAGAATAAATATCTTTGTCTTTCTCTTCTTTTCTCTGCGTCCTCTGTGGTGAATGTTGTTTCTTCTTTCAGGAGTTGATGATGGCCTCGTTCAAGCTCAATTTTGCCCGTATCGAGGGTTGTCCCTCGCCGGCCGCGGTGGCCAAGGCGATGGAGGCGTTCGGATTGCCGGAGTCCGAGGAATTCGGCGTGCTCTCGCAGCAGGCGACCGAGACGACCCTTTTCGGCACGATCGTCCGGCGGACCCAGCAGGCCTTGCCGCGGCTGGACCCCGAAAGCAAGGAACTCACGGCGGCGCCGGTGGAGCGGGTCACGGTCTACCCGTTCGGCATTAAGCCCTCCGCCGGCAAGCTGGAGGTCTATGCCGGCTCCGCCGCGGGCATCGAGCAGGTGGGCACCTTCCTGTCCAGTTGCCTGGCCTTGCCGACGATGGTCGAGGGCATCGAACTGGACATCCCCGGCGCCCTGGACAAACTGGCCGCCAACACCAAGGGCTTCCAGCTCCGGGCCATCCGCGTCAGCGAGTACGCCCACAATTCCTACATGGTCGGCCCCTACGCCCCCAAGTTCCTGGACAGCGAGCACGGAAAGGAATTCATGGAGGAGCACATCGAGACCATCGCCTCGGCCACCGTGCGGTTCACAGGCCCCAAGGGCAAGGTCGGCGTGAACATTTCGCCCAAGGCGTGCTTCTCCTACTCCTGCAATGAGGACGACCAGGCCGCCGTCCAGGCCGTGCTCAGAAAGCTGGTCTAGACCCCCAACAAAAGATTCACCGCAGAAACGCAAAGAACGCAAGAGAGAAGATTAAATCTTTTCCGGTTCTCATCCAATTTAAGTGCCTAACGCAATACGAAAGTCTCCACGTAACCTAGGTTGGATTTATCGCTTTTTGCCAACGACAAAGCACCAAAGGGGTTCATCCG
>CAZYDC010000060.1:0-14538 GCA_964646065.1 uncultured Planctomycetaceae bacterium
TCAACTGCAAGTTCAAGTTCAGCCGCAGCCATACGCACCTGTTCCACTTCGTGAAAGACCCCAAGAAATTCACATACAACGCGAAAGACATCAAGGTTCCATCGGCCCGGCAGATTGTCTATGGGGACTCGCGCGCTGACTCGGGCGGCCGCCTGCCGGATGACACGTGGATCTTGCGGCCGCAAGATCTGCCGGCCGGGTTCCAACAGGATGAGGACACGTGGTATTTCCCGCGCGTGGCCGGCACGTTCAAGGAGCGGGCCGGCTGGCACGGCTGCCAGATGCCCGAGCAACTCCTGGGCCGCATAATCAAGGCCTGCTCGCGGCCCGGCGAACTGGTGCTCGACCCGTTCGGCGGAAGCGGGACCACGCTGGCCGTCGCCAAGAAGCTCGGCCGGCAGTTCATCGGCTTCGAGCTGTCCGAAAACTACGCCCAGAACGTGCAATCGCGCCTGGATTCGATCAAGGCCGGCGACCCGCTGTCCGGTGCCGAGAACCCCAATGTCTCCGCGCCCTCCACGGCGAACGGAAAAACGCTGGAAGACAAAAATCGCAACCGCAAACCCAAGGCCAAACCCTGGGAATCGGACGACAAAGATCAGTCGCCGCCGCCGGGCCCGCTGCTGGCTTGAGGGCGAGCAGGAAAAAACGAACCGCAGAATGATGAAGTACAGAGTCGCAATTCCAGCTCCGTACTTCTGCCTTCTGCGGTTCGATATTCTGCGGTTCTGCGGTTCGCTGTTTCTTCAACGGCCTTTTCGGGTGCCATGCCCAAGTCCGCGCGGGCATGTGCCCACAGCGCGGACATCCCCAGACATGCCCGCGCGGACTTGGGCATGGCACCCGACGGTTCACGTGTATACAATTCCGCAACCCCACCTTGCGACCTGACCGGGTGGGAAAGGAAAAATGAGGATGCTCAAAGACGGAGACAAAGGCGCGATCTTGCAGCGCGACAAGCGGACGTACGCGGTGGCGCCGCATATTCCCTGCGGCGTGGTGAGCCCGGCGACGCTGCGGAAAATCGCCGAGGTTGCCGAGAAATACGGAGCCGTGCTGAAGGTGACCTCGGCCCAGCGGATTGCCATTGTGGGCCTGCGCGAGGAGCAGATCGACGCGGTGTGGCAGGAACTGGGCATGAGCCCCGGCAGCGCGGTGGGGCTGTGCGTTCGGAGCATCAAAGTTTGCCCCGGCACGACGTTCTGCAAGCGCGGCTTCCAGGACAGCCTGGCCGTGGGCACGCAACTGGACGCGAAGTATCACGGCATGGCGCTGCCCGGCAAGTTAAAGATGGGCGTGAGCGGATGCCCCAACCAGTGCGCGGAGACGGGGTTCAAAGACATCGGCCTGGTGGGCACGGCCCGCGGATGGAAGGTGGTGGTCGGCGGGGCCGGCGGCGGCAAACCGCAGATCGCACAGACGCTGGCGGAAGACGTTGCCGTCGAGCGGGCGATGGAACTGGTGGACCTGGTGGTCGAATATTTCAAGGCCAACGCCAAACCGCACGAACGCGTCGGACGAGTGGTGGAGCGGCTGGGAATGGAATCGCTGAAAAAAGCGATTGGACTGACATAGAAACGGTGTAATCGGTAATCCGTAATCGGTAATCGGGAACGGCAAGAAATCGGCCCTGCCTCTTACCGATTACAGATTACGGATTACCGATTACAATTTTGAGACGAGCATGAACACAACCGGACATTATCTCAAGAGTTTCTGGCACTTCATCAAGCCCTACAAGAAGCCTCTGCGCACGGTGTACATTTTATTCTTCATGAATTCGCTGCTGAACCTTCTTCCGGCGATGAGCGTGCGGTACGTCATCGATTGCGTGCTGATGGAGAAGGACTCGGATTTCATGGGCTTCTTCACGATCCCCGGGCTGGTGGGCGCGAGCGTGTGGCAGAAGGTGACGTGGATCGTGGTGTACTCCGTGGCGATGGTCCTGTTGATCGTGGCGGCCAACTGGATCGGCGTGATGATGCATCGACGGGGCACGCGCAGCGTGGAGCGGGTGCTGTACGATATCAAGATTCGCATTCACCATCACATCAACAAACTTTCGATGGGGTATTTTTCCAGCGAGCGGACGGGCACGGTGATGACCAAGGCCGTCGGCGACGTGGGGAACGTCAGCGGCCTGTTGCGGAACAGTTTCCACCAGACCTACGAAGTGGTGCATCTGCTGATGGCGCCTGTGATGATGATCGCGTTCTCACCGCTGCTGTTCGCGGTGGCGATAGTGCCTATGCCGCTGATCATCCTGGCCTTCTGGCGGATTCAGCGCGGGCTCAAGCCCATGTACAAGCTCCAGCGGGAGAACGAGTCGGCCATCAACTCGCAGATCCAGGAGGTGCTCACGGGCATCAAGGAGATCAAGGCGTTCAACCTGGCCGAGCAGTCCAGCGAGTTGTACCGGCGGGTGAATCAGCGGTCGTACGACCTGGCCAACCGGATCATGAAAATTTTCAGTTTCAACCACCAGCTTCAATACGGCGCGGGCGACCTGGCTCGCATCCTGGTGGCGGCGGTGGGCGCCATTTTGGTGGTGACGGGAACGGGCAGCGTGTCGGTGGGCGTGCTGGTGTCGTTCCTGGGCGTTTTGCCGTTCCTGTACGGCGCGCCGGGTTCGCTGATGGGTTTCTACGACACATTCCTGCGGGGCATGGTTTCGCTGGAGCGGATCGTCGACTTTCTGGGCGAGGATCCCGACGTGCGGGACGACCCCGGCGCGGTCGTGCTGACCCGCGAGAAGATCGACTGCGGCATCGAGTTCAACAACGTCACGTTTTCGTACGACGGCAGGGAGCCCGTGCTTCGCGACGTGAGCCTGTGCGTGCGCCCCGGCGAAAAGATCGCCCTGGTCGGCCACTCGGGCAGCGGAAAGAGCACGCTGATCTCGCTGCTGCTGCGGTTTTACGACCCGCAGGCCGGGTCCATTGTGATCGGCGGCACCGACATTCGCCGCTTCACGCAACCGTCGCTGCGGGGGCACATCGGCATCGTGTTCCAGGAAACGTTCCTGTTTTACGGGACGATCCGCGAGAACCTGCTGTTCGTGCGCCCGGACGTCAGCGAGGAGGCGATGATGATCGCCTGCAAGATCGCCCACCTGCACGACACGATCATGGGCTTTCCGGAACAGTACCACACTCGCGTGGGCGAGCGCGGCGCGACGCTGTCGGGCGGGCAGCGCCAGCGGTTGGCCATCGCGCGGGTGGTGCTCAAGGACCCCGCCGTGGTCATTCTGGACGAGGCCACCAGCGCCGTGGACACCACCAGCGAACGGCAGATCCAGACCAGCATCGACGCCATGCTTTACAAGCGCACGGCCTTCATCATCGCCCACCGCCTCAGCACGGTCCGCAAGTGCGACCGCATCGCGGTGATGCACGGCGGCACCATCGCCGAGCTGGGCACGCACGAAGAACTGCTCGCCCGCGGCGGACTGTACAAGCAACTGTGCGACGACAGCTCGCTGTGAGAAGATCGTGGAGCGTAGGGCGTGGGGAGTAGAGCGCAACGGCGAAGAAACGGCGATGACCGAAGAGGGAACGGCGTTTAGCAGCGACCCGAAGGCGAGCTTTATGGAGTCACCGCTGCGGTGGAAAGTGGGTCGATGCGTTCGCGAGTCAATTCCGCCGCGTACCCGAGGGCGGCTTGGACGTCTTCGGTCGTGATGCGGTAATCTTGAGCGACTTTTTCGGGTGTTTCACCCTCGGCCAGATTGTCCAGGACCACGGACACCATCACCCGCGTGCCTCGGATGCAGGGCTTGCCGTGACAAACCAACGGGGCCACTGTGGTTCGCTCTCGCCAGTTCATTTGAATCTCCCAAATGCGTTTGCCGGTTGATTATACTTCCGTTGCACGTTGGGTGCCATGCCCAAGTCCGCGCGGGCATGTTGACCGTTGAGGACATGCCCGCGCGGACTTGGGCATGGCACCCGGACTCTTCCATTTTAACGCGAAATTAGTTGGCTTTTCGCCCCATCGGGCGATATCATTTCCGGCCATGCAGAGGTACTACCCGCTGGTGTGATTCAGTCCGACCCGGCCGCCTGTGGCGGCGGGCCGCTCCCTGTTGCCCTCCCTGACCTTCCTACAATGACTATTTCGCGAGGGCGTTTTCCAGAGAAGGATGATGCAAAGATGGCAGATTTGAAACTTAAGGGCAAGAAGGCCCTGATAACCGGCGGCGGACGCGGCATCGGCCGGGCCACCGCCATGATGCTCGCCGACGAGGGCGTCGACGTGGCGATCAACTATGTTTCCAACGACGCGGCCGCTCAGGCCACCGCCGAGGCGATCGCGGCCAAGGGCGTCAAGGGCGTGGCGCTCAAGGCCGACGTGGCCGAGTACGCCCAGGCCGAGCAGCTCGTCAAGGACGCCGCCGAACAACTGAGCGGACTGGACATCCTGGTTCACTCGGCCGGGATCGCCAACCTCTCACCCGCCACGCCCGAGAATTTCGACCGCACGATGAAGGTGCATCTCTACAGCACCAACTATCTCTGCCGCGCGGTCATGCCGATTTTCCGCGCGCAGCGGTCCGGTAACATCGTGATTCTTTCCTCGATCGAGGCGCACGCCTGCTGGGGCGCCAGCGCGTACAGCGCCGCGATGGCGGGCAAGGCCGCCTACATGCGAGGCCTGGCCCGCACGTCCGCCGCCCTGGGCATCCGCGTCAACGCCGTCGCGCCCGGCACGATCTACACCGAAATGCTCGATCCGTTCATCCCGCCGGAGAATCGCCGCGAGAGAACCGTGAAGGACATCCCGCTCTTCCGCCTGCGCGAAGGAATCCCCGGCCCGGAGGAAATCGCCAAGGTCATCCTCTTTTTGACCAGCGACCTGGCCAGCCACGTCACCGGACAGGACATCTGGGTCAACGGCGGACAGGATATTCACTGGTAAAGAGGGAAGCGGCGAACCGCCGAATGTCGCCCATACGGGTCTCGAAGACTCGAAACATTCGAACCGCAGAATGTTGAAGTGAAGAACCGGAAAAGAGGGCGTTCTGTTTTTCCGACCGTGATTGACGGGTGCCATGCCCAAGTCCGCGCGGGCATGTCTGGGGTTGTCCGAACCGCGTTGACATGCCCGCGCAGACTTGGGCATGGCACCCCGGTCAGCTCGCCAGCCAGAGCACCAGCGCCACAACGCCGATGATGATCGCCAGTCCGCCGATGATAATCCAGGGCAGGGCTTTTTCCAGCGGGAACGCGGGCGTGGCCTGGACCTGACTGATGCGAGCCGTCTTGGCCGCCCCGAGCGGCCGGGGCCCCTGGGCAACCGCGGCCGAGGCGGCAGGCTGGACCTGCGCCGCGGCAGACTGACTTGGCGCGGCAGCCGCGGCGACAGCGCCGTTGCCGGCGGCGGCAGCCTGATAGCGAGGATCGAGGTTTCGCTTGCTGGCCGCCCGGTGCGACTCGCACAGGTCCGAAAGCATGTCCTGGTAAGTCGGGTAGCGGTCGGCGGGGTTGACGGCCATCATGCGGGCGATGGTCGCGCACGTCTGCGGGCAAAGGTCCGTTCGGAAGGCGGCCAGGTTGGGCACCGGCTTTTCCAAGCGGGCCGAAATGACCTCGCGCACCGTTTGGCCTTCAAAGGGCGGCCGCCCGGTCAGCGAGTGAAAGAGCGTGGCGCCCAGGCTGTACATGTCGCTGCGGAAGTCGATCTTCTGATTCTGCGCCTGCTCGGGCGAAATGTAATACGGCGTTCCGGCCAGGCCCTCGGTCGAGGCGTCCCCGCCCAGGCGGACCATGCCGAAATCCACCAGCTTGGCCGTGCCGCTTTCGTCCAGCAAAATGTTCGACGGTTTGACGTCCCCGTGGACCAGATCCTTGTCGTGCGTGGCGATCAGGCCTTCGGCCACGTCGATGGCGATGTCCAGCGCCTTGGTCTCGTCCAGGGGTTTGTTGCGGAAGAGCCGGTCCATCCGCCCGCCGCCGACCAGTTCCATGACGATGTAGGGCTGTTCCTTGTGTACGCCCAGCGAGTAGACGTGGGCCACGTTCGGGTGATTCAGCGAGGCCAGAATCCTCGCCTCGCGGAAGAAGTCTTCGACTACCTGTTCGTTCTTGGCGCACGAACTGCGAATGACCTTGACGGCCACGGGGCGCTTGAGGAATTTTTCGATGCCGCGATATGTCGCCCCGTATCCGCCCTTGCCCAGGCACTTGAAAAGCTGGTAAGGCCCGAACATGCCCGGAACGGCCATCTTGGTTTTGCACTTGTCGCACTGGACAATGGTAAAGGGAGGCACGCCCGCCACGTCGATCACGTTGCCGCACGCGCTGCAGGCGGTCTTGTCCACGCCGTCGGCGAAAATTTCCGTCGATTCCTGCTCAGCCATAGGTGTGCTCCACCAAAACGCCCGGTAAGACATTGAACGGACGTATATTACTCCTTCGGCCGCCGCCTGACAAGAAATTGCGGATTGCGGATTGCGAATTGCGGATTGAACGGCGAAGAGGCGGGGTTACGCGTCTTCGCTGTTTCTTCGCCGTTCAATCCGCAATCCGAATTCCGAAATCCGCAATTCTTACGCTTCGCCGACTTCTTCGCTGAGCATTTCTTCGGGCGCCGGGGGCGTCGTGCGGGGGCGAACCGTGCCCCTGCGCCACCAGCCCGAGAAGTAGTAGCCCAGGCTCATCAGCATGGACACGGCGAAACTGGCCGCGATCGCCAGCCAAATGCCGTCGATGTTTCCCATCCGCTCGGACAGGAAGGCCGCCAGGGGCACGCGCACGGCCCAGAGGCTTACCAGCGTGAAGATCGTGGGCACGATGGTCCTGCCCGACCCGCTGATGACGCCGTTGCTGATGAACATGACCGCGAAGAAAATGTAGCACGCGCCGACAATCCGCAGGTAGGACGCGCCTACACCGATCACCGAGGAATCTTTGGTGAATATCCGCAGCAGCATCTCGGGCAGGCAGACCACCAGCGCGGAGGCGACGACCGTGACTCCGCCGCACAACAGGCAGCCCCACCAGAAGATCTTCCGAACGCGGTCCGGACGGTTGGCGCCGAGGTTCTGACCGGTCAAGGCCGAGACCGCGCCGTTGAACGCGAAGGCCGGCATGAACGCCAGCGAATCCACTCGCCCGACGGCCGTGAAGGCCGCCAGGGCGACCTCGCCGAAACCGTTGACGATCCCCGTCACGAACACCATGCTCAGGGAAATAAAGGAATACTGCATGGCCGCGGGCAGCCCGATGTAACAAGTCTTGAAGGCGGCGGGCCAATCGAAATCCCGGATGCGAATCGACGGGGCCACCAGGTTTCCGCGCCTTCGCAGGTACACCACCAGCGCCCACAGCGCCAACGCCTGCGCGATGATCGTCGCATAGGCCGTGCCGTTGAGCCCCAACGCCGGCGCCCCCAACCAGCCGAACATCAGCACCGGGTCCAGCGCCGCCGTCATCACCAGCGAGGCGGCCTGAAAGTACAGCGGCGTTGTGGAATCGCCGATACCTTGCAGCGCGCTACGCATCTGCATCATGCCGAATCCCAGCGGCAGCGAAATCAGCAGGATCCGCATGTACGGGGCCGCCACGGGCAGCACATTGACCGGAGTGCCCATGGCCTGGAGGATTTGCGGAGCGAGCGCCTCCCCCACCGCCAGCAGGATCATGCTCACGGCGACGACCAGCACGCTGGAGGTTCCGATCACCCGCCGCACGGCCGCGAAGTCCTTCGCCCCGTAATGCTGCGAGACCTGGATCGTGGTCGCCATCGTCAGGCCGATGCACCAGGCGAACAACACGAAGAAAGCGGGCATGGACACGCCGATGGCCGAGAGGGCCGTGGTGCCCAGGAATCGCCCCACCCAGAAGGCGTTCACGAACATGTACAGCGTCTGGAGGGCGTTGCCTGTCAGCATGGGCAGCGAAAACGCGACCAGGTGCCGCGGGATGCTCCCGACGGTCCGGTCCCGCCCGGAACGGGGCGGCGGCGGAGCGGATCGATCCGACTGCGTTTTTATAGACGACATCTGACACCAAAAACAACGGCTCATCCACAGACTTCACGGACAACAATAGAGGCAAAGACTGTAACAATAATACCCGGAATTGTCATGTTCTGTTAGGTAATGGCACAGGTGCGGTTCATTCAATGGCCGGCCGAGTTTCGTGTCGAAGCGAATTTAGTTGCGGGATCAAAATTGTCAACGTATTCTTTGGCAGCCTTAGATTTGCTAAAATAGCGGAAGGAAGACATCTTGGCGACCGACTTCGCCTGCAAAACTATCGACCCCAGCAACCCAACCGGGCCGAAAGTGGACGCTATCTTCCCCGGCGACTACACGTTGCGCTTGTACAAGTACTCGCCGGTCGATTATGAGAACTTGCGCGCCGCCAAGTACGTGCTTGAACATACCGAGCGGATTCTCTTCGGCGTCCGAGAATTCAATCAAGGCGGTTGGTGCTACACCGGCCGACCCGCCGAATGGCAAGTAAAGGAAGGCGTGGTCGCGCCTTTCCCGGATAACGTTATTTTTGCGGTCTACCTGAATCCGAACATGCGAGTGTACGAGTGTCGGCCCGAGTACGCTGCCGACGATGACCCGCGTTGCCCCAAGGACTGGCAGACACGATACAGAGGCTTAATATGGAAAAGCACTTCCTAGCGGACATGATGGAAGGCGAAGGCAAACCGTCGTTCAAGGCCGAACCTTGGTACAACCCCCACGGAGATTGCATCGTCTTCAAGATGGTGAATGAAGCATTCGTGGCCGAGAGAGTTGACGAATTGCTTACGGTCTATAATTCGGCCGTTGACGGCCGGGCCATCGGATTCCAGATCAAGGGCGTGCAGGCGATCATCAGGAAGTTCGGGGTTGACGGCTTGGCGATCCTATCGGAAGCCGACGCCCACGGCGTCAAGAGCATATCGGTGGCGATGCTGCTGCTGGCCGCCTACGAAGAAGGCCCCCAGACCATGGGCCGCCGGAAGGCGTATGCCTGGGCAATGTGCCAGGCCGACAAGACGATTTCGACCGACGAACTACAGGCGGCATAGACTGCGCGATAACAAGACGTGAGGCAACCGCGTTTTTCGCCTCAAGCCACGCAATGGTTGTCGGCTCGCCCATCCACAGAAAGGAAATCGATCATGGCCAAGACTTCCGTTGCATCGCCGAAATTTCGGAAGAAGGTTCAGCGGGACGACACGCTGCTGTCCAACTTCCAGCTCACGCACGCGGTCGAGGAGATCATGAAGCACGTCCATCTGGACCGCACGTGGGACATCCCCTACCTGGCCGGTTACAGCGTGGACGGAAAGACGGTCTACATCGACCGTCACCTGCCGCGGACCTATCGCTCGCACGGGCGAACCGTCCGCGTCGATCCGTTCCTGATCCTGCACGAGTCAGTGGAAAAATCGCTCGTGGACCATCTGCACATCCACTACCAGCACGCCCACCAGATCGCCCTGCGGGCCGAGCGAGCCGCGGTCGCGGCGGCCAAACTTTCCTGGCGGCCTTACAACCAGTTCATGCTGAAGTTCATCAAGGACGCCGCCCACGAAAAACTCCGCCGCGTGCCGCCCAACCTGCACCTCAAACCGTACTGGGACGAAAAAGACACTGTCCTGATCCGCGCGATGCAAAAGGCGATCCACGCGGAGCACCTTGCCAAGAAAAAATGATCTTCCGAAAAGCCCATTCCGGCGACGTGGAGGCGATCGAGCGGATCGAGCATCGCTGCTTCGGCGTGACGGAGCGATTCCACCGCCGCCAGATCGCCTCGCTGGCGGCCAATCCGCGGGCGGTCGTCCTGATTGCCCAAGATGATTCCAGCAAACACCTGGGCTGGGGCGCGGCCCTGGTTCGCCACCATCGCGGCCCGCGCGGTAAACCGGGCGTCTGTTCCGGCCGAATTTACTCGGTCGCCGTGGACCCCGACGGCAGGGGGATGGGCGTCGGCAAAAAACTCATGGCCGAAATGCTGACCTGGCTCCGCCGCCGCGGCGCCCGGCGGATCTACCTGGAGGTCCGCACCGACAACGTCGCCGCCATCGCCCTCTATCGCAAGCTGGGTTTCGCCGAGATCGGCTGGATCGACCATTACTACGCGACCGGCCTGCACGCCCTGCGGATGATGCGGGAAGGTTCCGGCATTGCCCAACAAAAAGAAACAACCTGAACCACGAAGGACACAAAGAGCACGAAGTAAAGGAAGCAGGAAGAAACAAGAGAAGAGAGAACAACGAGCTTGGCCTCTTTCCGTTTCTTAACTTCGTGTTCTTCGCGCCCTTCGTGGTTCATGCCGTCAGGGGAATTCAGCGAAGGTCGAGATTATGCGCGGCGATCAGGTCGTCCAACAATTCTTTGGCCACTTCCACGTCGCCCACCAGCGGATGCGCCACCAGCGCCTGCACGGCCAGGTGCTTGCTGCCGGTGACGGCCGCCTCGACCGTCAGCGTTTCGTAGGCCTTGACCGCCTGCACCAATCCGCGGAAGGCCAGCGGAATCTCGCCCACCGGCAAGGGCAGCAGGCCGTCCTTGTCCACTCGGCAGACGATCTCCACGGCAGCGTCGTCGGGAATGCCCGCCACCGCGCCCTGGTTGAGCACGCTGGCGACGATCTCGGCCCCGGTGTCGTGCAGAATGGCCTTCATCACCGCGAAGGTCACGTCCGCGTACCCGGCCCCGCCTCGCTGTTGCAGCGCCTTGGGCTTGGTGTCCAGCGCCGGGTCGGCGGCCTCGCGGAAGGTCTCGCCTTCGATCACCTTGATCTGCTCGGCCCGCGTGAGTTTCTGTTCCAACTGGTGGGCCACCGTCTTGCGGCGATTCAGGTAGTAGTACAGGTACGTGATCGGGATCGCGTTGAAAAATTTCGCCGTGTCCAGGTCGGCCATCGGGCCGTGGGCGGCTCTGTCCTTGGCGTGCTGGTAGAGGTATTCAATCGCCTCTTTCGTCACGTCGCGCGAGCCCGAAATGAACTGGTGGATGAAGCCCAGGTGATTGAGCCCCACGCAGTAGGTCCGCAGGTCGGGGTATGGTTCGCGAAGCTGCTGGGCCAGCGTGTCCTGCATGGCCGGAATGCCCGAGCACAGGCCGATGAACCTGGCCGTGGTGTGCTTGCACATCGCCTCGGCGATGATGCCGCTGGGGTTGGTGTAATTCAGCACGTACGCCTTGGGCGCCACCCGCTGCGCCTGGCGGACGATCTCGAGCATCCGCGGAATCGTCCGCAGCGCCTTGGCCATGCCGCCCGGGCCGGTCGTCTCCTGCCCGATGATCCCGTACTTCAGCGGAATCCGCTCGTCCTTGGCCCGCGCGTCCATGCCGCCCACGCGAATCTGCGTGATGACGAAATCCGCCCCTTCGAGCATCGGCTCCAGGCGAAGGTCGCTTTTCAGCGCGATCGCCCTGCCCGACCGCCGGATCATGCGGGCCGAAAGCCCGGCCATCACCTCCAGGCGGTGAGGGTCCACGTCCTGCATGTGGATGGCCGCGATCGGCAAGTCCTCCGGCGTCGAGGCCAGGATGCCGCCGATCAGCTCGGGCGTGTAGGAGCTTCCGGCCCCGACGATGCAAATCCGAATGTCACTCATTTTGTCTCCAATTCTTTGGCTGCTTCTTCATACGTAGCATGGGCATCTTGCCCATGAGTCTCACGGGCGTCCCGCCCGTGTCTTTGTTGTCGTTGCTTTTCTGCCAAGAAAGAAACAGACAAAAAGAAACAACAATCACGGGCAAGATGCCCGTGAGACTCATGGGCGGGACGCCCATGCTACAGTTCTTTGGCTACCTCTTCGTCCAGAACGATTCTCGCGTCGTGGCAGCGGAAAATTATGCTCACCGGCCAGTCGGGCGTGAAGTCGCCGTGCGTCGCGAGCATTCGCAGCGACTGCCGCTTGCCGCGGCCGTGCATCACCAACCACACGCTGCGGGACAGGTCCGCGATGGTGCCCAGGCCGACGCTCAGGCCGTGACCGGGAACCTCGGACAAGTCGTTGAATTCCGGGAACGTCGCCAGGTTGTCGGTCCGCGTGCTCTTGGGTAACGTAATAATCCTCGTCGTGGACTGTCGCTCGCTGCCGGGCGGGTTGAACGCCACGTGACCGTCCGAGGCGCCCGAGGCGATCAGGAACAAGTCGATGCCCCCCGCCGCACGGATTCGCTCGTCGTAGGCCGCCGGCTCGGCGGGATCGGGAAACCACACGTTTTCCGCCGTCACCTGACGCGAGGGCGGCAAACCTTCGTTCAGCACCAGCCGAATCTCCACCCAGGCGAAGCGGCGGCAACTGTAATGCGCCTCGGCCGGACAATGCACCAGGCCGCCCGGGCCGGGCACCAGGTAATCGTCCATCATCACGATCACCACGCCCGACAGGTCGGCCTGCTCCTTCCGGCAGAGCCTGCCCAACGCCTGGTACGTGCTGCGAAGGCTCCTGCCGCCCGGGCAACCCAGCAGAAACCGCTTGCCCGCCGCTCGGGCCTGGCCGATCTTCACCAGGATCTCCCGCGCCAACGCCTCGCCCAGAGATTTCGCGTCCGGATAAACCAAGGCCAGCACCTTGCGACTGGCTCGTCCTAAAATCATGTCTCTCATATCAGCGCTCTGTTACTCATTAAGTAGATGAATCAGGTTGTCGTATCAGGTACCCTATCGGGTGCCATGCCCAAGTCTGCGCGGGCATGTGCGCACCGCGTGAGCGAGTCCGCGTCGCCCGCACATGCCCGCGCAAACTTGGGCATGGCACCCATCAACGATGTCTCTCATGTTAGGCGCTCCTGTGCGATTCCAAACCGGCGAACAGTTTGCGGGCGTCGGCCCCGGCGTAGTGGCAGGCCATCACGGCGGCGCCTTCCTCCGGCGCCAAGGCGGGCTTCCGCAGCGTTGAACCGGAGGCGAACCGGCGAAGCTCCGCCGCCAGCAGATGCCAGAACCGCGGCGGCGCCTGCTGAAGCACTCCGCCGCCCAAGGCCAGTTCCGCATCGCCGCCGATCCGGACCGCAATCGCCTGGGCCATTCGCGCGTAATCCTCGGCCGCCTTTCGGACCAGCCTGTCCGCCGCCGCGTCGCCGGCCAACCAGCACTGAAAAACCGTCGGCGCCGAACTCCAAAGCCGCTGCCAGGGAATCATGCCCCGGTAGACCATTTCCGAGAATTGCTCGGGGTGCTCCACGTGCCAGTGCCGCAGCAGGTGGTCCATCAGCCCGGTGCGCGGGCAGCGCCCGTCGATCATCCGGCTGACGACCCGCACCGCTTCCTGCCGCAGGTCGCACAGGCCCGACGTGTCCAGGCAGTCATAAAGTTGTTCGCCGCCCAACTCGCGGCGCAGCGCGCTGGTCAGCCCGGAGCCGTGCTGGATGATGCCCGCCCGCGCGGCCGGACTGGCGCCCCACAACGCGACGATGCCGTCGTTCACGATCGTCAGCCGCCCGTCGGCCTGCCGCTCGTCCGTTTGTAGTGGCCCCGTCAGGGGCTTCTTGTCGCCTCCGGCGACCGGATTATCCGGAAAGAACCGCCTTACGGCGGCACTACCAACAGCACTACCAACGCTCTGCCGGATCGCCTGGACCTGGCCGGGAATCTGGTCGGCAAAATCGATCCCGCTGACCCCCAGGCCGCAGTGCCAGTCGGCCGAGAGCCCGCCGGGGCAGTGACCCAGCAGTTCGTTGACCACGCCGCCCAGCACCGCCAGGGAACCAGCCGAAGGCGGAACGCCGATCACGCAGCCGCCCTTGCGGCATCGGGCCAACACCTGGCCCTCTGAATCGCAAAGCACGCCCGCGGTCTTGCTCGCCCCGCCGTCAATTCCGACAAAGAACATCGTGCTCATCATCATCCATTCAAAAAGTTGTGGCGGCACTATACGGCATACACCCCGGCGCTTCAAGGCCGCCCGGCCGGACGCTATACTGAGGTCTATGAGAATTCAGGAAAACGTATCGCTGGCGCCGTTCACGACGTTTCGCATCGGGGGAGCGGCGCGATTTTTTGTGCAGGCGCGGAACGTCGCGGATATCCAAAAGGCGGTTGCTTTCGCCCAGCAAGGCGCGGGGCGGGGCGGACAGAGACTGTTTATCCTGGGCGGCGGGTCGAACGTTCTGGTTTCGGACCTCGGCTGGAATGGACTGGTGATCAAAATGGAGCTCAAAGGAATCGCCGAGAAAACCGAGGGGGAGTTTGTAAGGGTCATCGCGGGAGCGGGGGAAGATTGGGATTCGTTCGTTAAATATACCGTTGAAGAACGGGCGCTGTACGGTTTGGAGAATCTTTCGCTGATCCCCGGGACGGTCGGCGCGTCGCCGGTGCAGAATATCGGCGCGTACGGCGTGGAGGCAAAAGACACGATCGAGTGGGTCGAGGTTTATGATCCAATCACGAAGAAGATCGAGACGCTTTCAAATGCCCAGTGCCGATTTGGATATCGCGACAGCATTTTCAAGCACGAGCGAAAACACAGTGTGATTCTGCGCGTGGCCTTTGCGCTCCGCAAGAGCGGCAAGCCGTCGATCGGTTACAAAGATCTGGAAAGATTTTTCGCCAACCGCGCCGGCCACGCGGGCAC
>CAZYDC010000061.1:0-14531 GCA_964646065.1 uncultured Planctomycetaceae bacterium
CCCCGAGACGGTGCAATTCTGGAGGCTGCCGGACAGATCGAGGCCCAGGGCGGAATTGTGCCGCACGATGTTTCCGTTGATCACGTCGCCGGTACCGGACAAACAGATGCCGTCGTCAGACTGTGTGCTGGTCCCGTTGTCCTCGATCAGGTTGTTCTGGATGGTGTCGTTGTTGACGGAGGACGCGAGGATTCCGGTGTTCGTGCTGCCCGTCACCCAGCAGTTTTGTATGACGTCCCAGTTCCCGCCCAGGTTAATGCCGTAGGTTCCCGCATGGACGACCTTGAAACCTTCAATGCTCAGGTAATCCGTGTTGCCGCCCGCGCCGTCGGGTTGGCTGGCGATGCCGGCCACCGCCGGATTGAGCGTGCCGTCAATCACGGCCTGCCATTGAACCTGAGACTCGATCACGGTCGGGCTGGCGCTGGTGCCGCCGTCGCCCAGGGGCACGGAAAACGGCGCGTAGGTTCCAGGCTCCAGAACGATGGTTTTCCCGCCGCCGACTTGGCCCAGCGCGTACGCGACGGACGGCCAGGGGCTGCTTTGGGTTCCAGTGTTGGACGTGCTGCCCGTGGGCGAAACGTAAAAAGTGTTGACCGGCGGCGGAGGCGGAGGCGGGGCAGCGGTGAAGGTCATGCTGAACCCGCCCGGCATCGTGCCCGAAGCAGCGTAATTGCCGGCCAGGTCGCAGACCTGATTGGGTTGCAGGGACACGGTGTAGCTTCCGTTGTTGGCGGAAGTCCAACCGCCGCTGGGAGGCGTGAGGGAGTACACGACCACCAACGTCCCGCTGTTGCCGGTCATTTGCATAAGCGCGACGCTCTGCGCTGGGGCGCTGTATCCGCCGGGGCCGTTGATAATCACGTTGTTCGGGCTGATCTTTGCCAGGTTCAGCGTCTGGTTGTCGGTGTAGGTAACCCACACGGACTGCTGGCCTCCGTACACGCCGCTGTCGGTCACGCTGGCGGTCGGGGGCGTCACATCCGTTCCCGCCGCGGCCGGCAAGATGGCCGTCAGGGCTTTGGTATAGTCCGCCATGTTGTTGGAGGTAATGCTGTCCAGCGAGGCGCCGCTGACGGTGGGGTCAAGCCGGTTGCCGGACCAGACCGAAATGGGATCGGGGCCGTACGTTCGAAGGGACTCGGTGCTGCTGAGGAAAGTGTTGTTCGTGACCGTGTTGTCGGCATTCGCCACCGTGCCGCTGAACTCAATATCCATCCCCGACTGTTGTGCGTAAAACAGGTTCCCCGAGACGGTGCAATTCTGGGGGCTGCCGGATAGATCGAGGCCCAGGGCGGAATTGTGCCGCACGATGTTTCCGCTGATCACGTCGCCGGAACCCGACAAACAGATGCCGTCGTCAGACTGGGTGCTCGTGCCGTTGTGCTCGATCAGGTTGTTCTGGATGGTGTCGTTGTTGACGGAGGACGCGAGGATGCCGCTGTTCTTGCTGCCGGTAATCCAGCAGTTCTGCACGATGTCCCAGTTCCCGCCCAAGGCGATGCCGACGGTTCCGGCATTGACGACCTTGAGATTCTCAATGGTCAGGTAATCGGTGTTGCCGCCCGCACCGTCGGGTTGGCCGGTGATGCCGGCCACCGTCAGACTGAGCGCGCCGTTGATGATAGCCTGCCATTTGGTCTGGGACTCGATCACGGTCGGATGGGCGCTGGTGCCGCCATCGCCCAGGGGTACGGAAAACGGCGCGTAGGTGCCGGACTCCAGTATGATGGTGTTCCCGCCGCCGACTTTGCCCAACGCGTACGCGACGGAAGGCCAGGGGCTCCGCTGGGTTCCACTGTTGGATGTTTTACCCGTGGGCGAAACATAATAACTGCCGCCGGTCGTAACGAGGGGATTCGCTGCTCCCGCCAAACCGCTTGTGGACATCAGACATCGCTCTTCCAGAGATTCCAAGCCAGAAAATGCACCAAGGTTACCCATGATTACCTCCAGAGTGAAAGATTGAATCGGCCTCTCCATACAACTCGGCTTGTGAGTCAGTGGCTCAACTGGTCAAGCCGCACAACGTTTGCTTTTGAAAGCCTTGCGATCCTTTACGACCAAACAACGGCCTACAACCAGGACCTACAAACTAGTAGGTTGCAATCCTAGTTTAACCTAGGGTTTTACCTTACTGTTTAATAGTGTATCGACCTACCCCCCCCCTTGTCAAAAAAAACGGTGGCGGGCTTGCCCAAGTGGCCATGATGCCGGCAATACGACAAGTGAAATTATGGATATGGATGTGCCCGAATGCCCCCCAAGCAAAACAGCAATCCGCCTGCGGCGGACTTGAGTGTGGCGCCCAACAATGGACGAGTCACAGAGCGATGGCTACTGCTTTTTCTGCGCCTTGGCCCAACTGTCCTTCAGGCCGACCGTGCGATTGAAAACCAGTTGGCCGGGCTTGGAGTCGCCGTCCACGCAGAAGTATCCCTGGCGCTCGAACTGCCATCGGCTGCCGGGGGCGGCGCCGGCCAGGCTGGGCTCCAGATAGCAGGGGTGCAGGACCTGGAGCGAATTGGGATTGAGGTTGGCTGTGAAGTCCACGTCCGCGGAGTCCTGGCCGGGCGCGGCCTGCTCGGGGTTTTCCTTGGCGAACAGGTGGTCGTAGATACGGATCTCGGCGGCAATCGCGTGCTCGGCCGAGACCCAGTGCAGCGTGGCCTTGACCTTCCTGCCGTCGGGCGCGTCGCCGCCGCGAGTGGCCGGGTCGTACGTGCAGTGCAGTTCCGTCACCTCGCCGGCGGCGTTCTTGGTCACGCCCGTGCAGGTGATGTAGTACGCGTAGCGCAGGCGCACCTCGCGCCCCGGCGAGAGGCGGAAGAATCCCTTGGGCGGGACCTCCATGAAGTCCTCGCGCTCGATGTGCAGAACGCGCGAGAACGGCACCTTTCGCGTCCCGGCCGAGGGGTCCTCGGGATTGTTCACCGCGTCGAGCTGGTCTACCTGGCCTTCGGGGTAATTGTCGATGACCAGCTTGAGCGGCCTGAGCACGCCCATCGCACGCGGGGCTGTCTTGTTGAGCGTCTCGCGGACGCAGTGCTCCAGCAGTTGGATGTCCACTGTGCTGTCATATTTATTGATGCCGATCCGCTTGCAGAACTCGCGGAGGGCCTCAGGCGGGTAGCCCAGGCGCCTCATGCCCGAGAGCGTCGGCATGCGCGGATCGTTCCAGCCGGTCACGCGGTTCTGCTCGACCAGTTGCAGCAGCTTGCGCTTGGACATGACCGTGTAGGTCACGTTCAGGCGGGCGAACTCGATCTGGCGGGGGTGGTGGATTTTCTTGCCCCAGGGCCCGGAGCCGTCGTCGGTGCGTCCGTCGTTCACGGCGTCGATGAACCAATCGTACAGCGGGCGGTGGTTCTCGTACTCCAGCGAGCACAGCGAGTGCGTGACGCCCTCGATACTGTCCTCGAAACCGTGCGCCCAGTCGTACATCGGGTAGATGCTCCACTTTTCGCCCTGGCGATGGTGCGGTTCGTGAAGGATGCGGTACATGACCGGGTCGCGCATGTTGAGGTTGGGGCTGGCCATGTCGATCTTCGCCCGTAGGGTCTTGCTGCCGTCGGGGAATTCGCCGGCCTTCATGCGGCGGAAAAGGTCCAGGTTTTCCTCGACGGTCCGGTTGCGGAACGGGCTGACCTTGCCCGGCGAAGTCAGCGTGCCTCGATGCGCGCTGACCTGGTCGGCCGTCAGGTCGTCCACGTAGGCCTTGCCCTTGCGAATCAGCTCCTCGGCCCAGCCGTAGATGGAGTCGAAATAATCGCTGGCGAAGAAGAGCCGGTCTTCCCAGTCCATGCCCAGCCAGTGGCAGTCGGCGACGATGGCGTCGACGTATTCCTGCTCTTCCTTGGCCGGGTTGGTGTCGTCGAACCGCAGGTTGAACTTGCCGCCGAAGTCCAGCGCCACGCCGTAGTCGATCCACAACGCCTTGGCGTGGCCGATGTGCAGGTAGCCGTTGGGCTCCGGGGGAAACCGCGTGTGGACGTGGTCGAACCGGCCCGAGGCCAGGTCGGCTTTCACCGCGTCGCGGATGAAATCGCTGGCGGCAGGGGTGGCGGAAGCGCCTTCACTATTTGCGTTGTCTGTCATAGTCTGTTTCCATTCATGCGAGGTTGGACGCCAAGAGAGTATATACGTTTAGCGGAGAAAAGGGGACATTCTACTTTTCCCTGTTTCAAGTAAACTTGGTCGTCATTTGGTGCAAAAAGCTGAACTATTTCATAGACTCTCAAATGCGGTGGGGAAAAGTTGAATGTCCCCTTTTCTGCGTCCCCCATAACACGCGGCCCGGAAAAGGGGACAGGCACCGACTGCAAACGGCCGCAGTCGGAGCCAGTCCCCTTTTCCGCACCCGACTTCTCCCTTTTGCCGTCCGCCTCTTGCCTGTATTATGTCGCACATGGAAAAAATGAAAACGCGTTTTGCTCCTTCGCCGACGGGCTATCTGCACGTGGGCGGAGCGCGCACGGCCTTGTTCAACTTTTTGCTGGCCCGCAAGGCGGGCGGCACGTTCATGCTGCGGATCGAGGACACCGACGTGGACCGCCATCAGGAGGACGCGATCGGCAAGATCGTGGACGACCTGCGTTGGCTGGGGCTGACGTGGGACGAGGGCATCGACCTGGGGCCTGCCGGCGAGATCATATATAAAGGTCCCTGCGCGCCGTACCGGCAGTCCGAGCGGCTGGACATTTACACCCGGCACGTTCAGCAATTGCTGGACGGGGGCAAGGCGTATTACGCGTTCGACACATCCGAGGAGTTGGACGCCAAGCGCAAGGTGGCCGAGGCCGCCAAGGTCGGCTTCAAGTACCCCCGGCCCGCGAAGTTTCCGACCGCCGCCGAAGCGGAGGCCGCCAAGGCCGCCGGCAGGCCCGTCGTCGTGCGGTTCGTCTGCCCCGGCGAGGACCTGACCATTCACGACGAGGCCTTCGGCGACGTGACCGTGCCCGCGAGCGAAATGGAAGACTTCATCATCCGCAAGGGCGACGGGTACCCGACGTTCTACATGGCCAACGTGGTGGACGACGCGATGATGGGCACCACGCTGATTTGTCGGGGGCAGGAGTTTCTCGGCCAGACCTGGCGGCAATCGGCCTTGCGGCGGGCCCTGGGCTTTGCCGAGCCGAAATTCGCCCACCTGCCGCTGATTATGGACATGCAAGGCCGCAAACTCTCCAAGCGCGACGGCGACGTGGAAGTCCACTCGTTCCGCGTGGCCGGCTACCTGCCCGAAACGCTGGTGAACTTTATCTCGCTGCTCGGCTGGAGCCCGCCCGGCGACCGCGAGAAGATGACGCTGGCCGAGATGATCGAACTGTTCAGCATCGACCGCATCGGAAAGTCCAACGCGAAATTCGACCGGGCCAAGCTGCTGGCCTTCAACACCGACGCCTGCGCGACGGCGACGCCCGAGCGGCTGCTGGCGTGCTTCAAGGATTTCCTCTCGCTCAATAAGACGCCGTTCCCGACGGGCGACGACAAGATGCTTGCGCACCTGCTGGCGATCTGCCACGGATTCCGGACCTTCGCGGACGTGGTGACCAAGGCCGGCGCCCTGTTCGGCCCGGACGACGCGTTCACCTACGAGGCCAAGGCCGTGGACAAGGTATTGCGTAAGAGCGACGGTTTCGCCGTCCTGGCCGACGTGCGGGCCATGCTGGCGGCGCTGGCCGACTTCTCGCGCGAGGCGGTCCAGAAAGCGATGGACGATTTTGTCGCAGCCAAGGGCCTGGGCATGGGCAAAGTCGCTCAGCCGCTCCGCGTCGCCGTCACCGGAACGACGATCAGCCCGGGAATCGCCGAGACGCTGGAAATCCTCGGCAAGGACAAGACCCTCGCACGAATCGACCGCTGCTTGCGCCTGAAGTAGTGAGTCTGGGTGCCATGCCCAAGTCTGCGCGGGCATGTCCGGGTACACCTGTGAACTCGGACATGCCCGCGCGGACTTGGGCATGGCACCCGACATGGTGTCCGACAGGGCACCCGGAGACGCGATGATCGAATTGAAATACAAGCCCGATTTTCCGAAGGTGATGGAGCGATTCGAGGCCTGGTGGCAGTGCGAGATCATCGACCGCCCGCTGGCGACCATTCCTGTCAAGCCCGCGCGCCTGTCCAAGCTTCCCGCCAAGTCGCACGCCACTCCGCGCGATCGCTGGCTGGATGTGGAATATTCCCTGGAATGCTTCGAAGCCACCGTCGAATGCGGCGTCTACCTGGGCGAGACGATTCCCATGTACCTGCCGAATATCGGGCCGGAGGGCATCTGCACCCTGTTCGGCTGTGAGTTGGACTTCACGGAATTCACCACCTATTCCAGGCCGGCGGCGGAATCGATCCGGGACATCCTGAAGATTCAGCCGGACTTTGAGAATTTCTACTGGAAGATCGTCCGCAAGATGACGGACCTTTCGCTCCAGCGCGGGGCGGGCAAATGGCTCACGGGCATTTCCGACCTGCACGGCAACGGCGATCTGCTGGCGTCTTTGCGTGGCCCGGAGAACCTTTGCCTGGACATCGCGGACGATATCGAGGGCGTGCGACTGGCCTGCGATCGCGTCACGGAGTTTTTCCCGCGGATCTACGAGGATCTCTACGGCCGCATCGCCGCCGCGGGGCAGCCGGCCACCACGTGGCTTAACCTGCCGCACTGGGGCAAGTACTTCGTGTCCAGTTGCGACTTCATCAGCCTGATCTCGCCGGACCACTTCGGGCGGACGATCCTGCCATCGATCATCCGCGAGAACGAATACCTGGAGCGAAAGATCTTCCACCTGGACGGGCCCGGCGCGGTCAAGCACCTCGACGCCATCCTGCGCGAGGGCAATGTGGACGGCATCCAGTGGGGGCACGGCTCCAGACAGGAGCGGCTGGACGTTTACAAGAAGGCCCAGGCGGCGGGGAAATGCATCCATATTTCAGCCTGGGACCTGGACGACGCCAAGGCCATCGCCAAGGAAATACGACCGGAAGGAGCGTTCTTTTACATCTGTGGGGAATGCGAGGCACAGCAGGCCGAAGATTTCCTCCGGTGGTTGGAACGGTGGGGGGCGGGAAAAGAGTAGAGCGTGGCGCGTGGAGAGTAGGGCGTAACAACAGCAACAGCAACAACAGCAGAAACAGCAGAAGAAGCGCCGACCGGCAAGCCGACTTGAGACTCGGCTTGCCGGTCGGCGCTTCTCTTCACCGTTACGCCGTTTCTTTGTTTCGCTTTTACGCTCTTCGCCGTTTCCCTCTTCGCCGTTACGCTCTACCCTCTACGCTCCACGTTCTTCACTCTCCTCCCCGGTACCATTCCGGGAACTCGATGAACTGGCTGTCCTGCCAGGCCGTCATGAACAGGCTGGCGGTGAACTGGGCGGCGTGGCCGAGGCGGTCTCGGGCGAAGGCTTCGACATTCGGCGGCAGCGGGTCTTTCCAGTCCGCCGGCAAATCTTTTTCCATCGCATAGACCTTGTCCACCAGGTCGTGGCTGCGGTGCAGTTCAGCCATGACCGCGTCCATGAGTTCCTGGGCGCGGGCGGCCTCGATCTTGCGGTGGGCCTGGAAATCTTCCCTGGACTTGGGCGGCTTGGTCGCCGCGGCGATATCCTTGGGCGGCGTGGTCAGGGCTTGCGGCTTGATCGCGGCCGGCAGGGGAAGCTGCGATTCCGTCAGTTGGCCGATCATGCGGTCGATCTTCGCGTGGATGCCCGAATGCGGCGAGGAACCGTCGGGCCTGGCCCTGCCGTCGTGGTCAATCGTAGTGTGCAGCGGCTGGCAAAGGTCCTGGGCGTAGTGGGCGAGCTGGGCCGCGTACAGGAGGCATTTGGTCTGGATCACCTTGTCGTCAGGATGTTCGCGGTGCTCGGCGAACGCGACGCTCAGCCGCTGCGTGCATTCGACGACGGCGTAGGGCAGCAGGCCGACCTTGGAAGGCTGGAGCTTCTTGCGGTAGACGATCTCCAGGAATTCGTAGCGAGTCAGCGGCAATTTTTCGTCGGCCAGCGGTTCCAGGTCGAAATAGTGGTTGAGCGCCTCGACGTCGTGGAGCTGCGGCGGGGCGACGGGGCGTGTGAACAGGTCGGGGTCATGCACGACGCCGTTGAGCAACTCCACGCCGTTGCGGAAAAATTCCGGCATTTCCTTGGGCAGCGACCGAAGCGCCAGGTCGGACGCCCGGCGATGGCCCTTGGTGTACCAGGCGTGCAGGCTCGCGACCCCCGAGGCCAGAACGGCCGCTATGAGAAAAACCCGCAGGACTCGCATTTCGTTCTCCTATATATAAGGTGTGACGGATTGTAGCATCGGGGGCGGACACCAGACACCGGAAACCGTGAGACCGAAACAGCAAAGAAAAATGGCCCCGGGCGGTTGTCTGTCCACCTTGGGGTCGTTCTGCAATCAAGGATCCTGCGAAACCGCGAGCGACGCCCCTCGCTATGCGCCGATGGAGATTCTGTCACTACGTTTCTTCTTCGCTGTTACGGTCCCCGGTCTCCCGGTGGAAATTCCCGTCAGAACCCAAAAGAATGGCATGACATGCTCGAAGGACGATGTTAGAATTCCGTACCAAAAGTTTTTGTCTGGCCCTATTTTGTTTGACAGGCATGGGCATGGATTTATAATCGCAGGCAAAGTCGGCCCCTCAGGCGGCAGGTGCGAGAGTTTCTATGCTCGTCGGCATGACGGTCCGACGCGTCCTTCCAGAAGGAACGGAATGTTGTTACAGGAAGCGAGCAACCCGGTATTACAGTAACGTGGGAGAAGGTATGGCTATGGATCGTTTTCATCAAGTGCTGGCGGCGGTTTTGGCTGTTGCGGTCCTGGTAGGGACGGCGGTCCTGTACGCGGCCCCACCGGCCAAGGCCAAGGCGGCCAATAGCGCCCCGGCTGCCAATAAGGCGGCCAACGTGGCCCCGGCCGAGAATGCCGCGCCGGCTGAGAACGCAGCCCCGGCCCCGGCGGCCAACAAGGCTCCGGCCGAGAACGCGGCGCCAGCCGAGAATGCCGCGCCGGCTGAGAACAAGGCTCCGGCGGAGAATGCCGCCCCCGCGGACAACAGCGCCCCCGCGAACGCTGCGGAAAACGCCCCCGCCGCGGAGAACGCCGCGGCGACGGAGACTCAGCCCGCGGCCAACGTCGAGCCCGCCAAAGGCAGCATGGAAGACCTTTGGAAGAACCTGGTCTATTACATCAAGATTGCGCGCCCGGAAATGGCCAAGAGCTATGCCCTGGGCATCAGCGAGAGCCTCAAGGGCGGTGAGAAGCCCGAGACCCTGTACATGCTGACCACCAGCACGATCGGTTGGCGGGCGACGATGGCGCGCGGCGCCAAGCTCGAAGGCCTGGGGACCACCCTGGCCGACGTGCGCACGGCGATCGAGGTGGGCTACAACAATCTTCGCAAGGACCCGGCCGAGATTCGCAAGGCCATCGACCTGCTGGAGACCGGAATCACCGCGTACGAATTGGGAGTCAGCCGGCTTAAGGAAAGCGGCGAGTACGCGTTGCCGCAGTTGATCCAGCGGCTGACGGACCCCACAACCTCGACCGTGCTTCGCGAGCGGATCGTCAACGTTCTGCCGCGTATCGGGATGCAGGCCGTTCGTCCGCTGTCCGTGGCCCTGCTGACCGACAATGACGAACTGCAACTGATTATCGCCAACTCGCTCAGCCAGATCGGCTACCCGCTGGCCCTGCCTCACCTCAAGGAGCTCTATGAGCGAAAGGGCGTGCTGCCCAAGGTCAAGGAAGCCGCCCGCCGGGCCATCGTGAATATCGGCGGCGAAGAGGCCCTCAGGAAGCCTTGCGCCGAACTCTTCTATGAGTTGGCGGAGAATTATTACAAGAGCGCTCAGTCGCTCACGCCGGACATCCTCTTTCCGACCGCCAACGTGTGGTATTGGAAGGAAGGCCTCGGGCTGACCTACAAGGCGGTGCCCAGGGAAATCTTCACCGACGTTTACGCGATGCGGAACGCCGCCCTGGCGCTCAAGCAGGACGCGAATTATTACCCGGCCGTCACGCTCTGGCTGGAGGCTAACTTCAAGAAGGAAGCCGACCTGCCCCAGGGCGCCAAGGACCCCACCCTGGGCGACAATGAAATGTCCGCCGAGTTCTACGCCCTGGCCGCCAGCGCGAAATACCTGCAAGACGTGCTGGGCAGGGCCATGGGGGATGAAAATTCCGCGGTGGCCATCGGCGCGATTGGCGCGCTGGACAAAACCGTCGGGGCCAAGAGCCTGGTTGCCCCGGTGGCCGGCGGAGTGTCTCCGCTGGTCAAGGCGATGACGTACTCCGACCGGGTGGTGCGATTCATGGCGGCCCTGACGCTGGCCAAGGCGCTGCCCACCGAGAACTTCTCCGGTTCGGACATGGTCGCGACGGTGCTCAACGAGATGATCCGTCAGACGGGCACCAAGCGGGCGCTGCTGATCGTTGCTGACGACAAGACCCGCAACATTATGAAGGACGCGCTGCGGTCGGCGGGCTATGAAGTGGTGGATGAGCCCGATCCGTCCAAGGCCAAGGCGGCCGCACGGGCGGTCGCGGGCGTGGACCTGGTGGTCATGGCCGAGAAGCCCAGCGCGGAGGAGTTCATCCGGCAGTTGCGGCGAGATCCGATGTTCATGGCCCTTCCGGTCGCCGCGATGGACAGGACCGTGGCGTACAGCAAGTTCGCCGAAAAGGATAAGCGCACGGTGGCGATCGATAAGCTCGAGGCGCCCGCGATCGTCGCCGGAGCGGAAAAGGCAATACAGTTGGGCGGCGGAAAACCGCTGACGCCCGAGGAGGCCTCGATGTGGGCCGTCAAGGCCGCCGATGCCGTCCGCACGCTGGGCTTGACCAACAACCCCGTACTGGATGTCAAGTACACGCGAACCTCGTTGATCGGCGCGCTGGCCGATAAACGCGGCGAGGTCCAGATCGCCGCCGCGGGCGCCTTGGCCATGATGGACGCTTCCGAGGCCCAGCGGGCCATCGTCACCCTGGCCGTCAGCGGCCAGTCCAACGAGAAGGTCCGCATCGCCGCCTTCGGATCCCTCAGCGAATCCGTCAAGAAGTTCGGCAACCTTTTGACCGACGATCAGGCCGCCGCCGTTTTGGAAGTCGTCAACGACTCCAAGGCCTCTCGCGACCTGCGAAACGCCGCCGCCGGCGCCCTGGGCGCACTGAACCTGCCCAGCGAGAAAATCAGGAGCCTCATTCCCGTTCCCGCCGGAACGTAAGAATTGACGATTTGCGATTGACGATTGACGATTGGAAGAAACGGACCCCGGTGTCTTGTCTTCCAATCGTCAATTTTCATTTGACCTAAGGACGGCCCCGTTTGATTCGCGGGCTTTTGTGCGCGGGTCTTCTAATCGTCAATCGTCAATCGTCAATGGTTTTCCCCCCGCTTGAATCTTATACTCCGATAAGGTCAGCGTCGAGGTCAGGAGGCGGTGCGTGTTGGGAATGGACATGAAATTTTTCCGTGAAACTTACCATGCGATTCGTCCGATCGGCATATCCGTGTTGGCGCTGGCGGTTCTGGCGTGCATCATGGCCGGCAGCGGATGGAAGGACCTTTCGCTGGTTCTGGCGGGCTCCATATTGCTGCTGTCGGTGGTGATCGCCGTGATGGTGCATCGCGCGGTGTCGGGGCTTCGCCGTCAGTCGCAAAACACGCGCGAGAGCGCCCGGCAGGCCGAGCGGCACTACGTCGGCGTGCTCCAGCAGATCCTTCGCTACGTCGATTCCCGCGAAACGTATACTCGCGGCCGCAGCGAGCGTATCGGCAACCTGTCGGAGGCGATTTCCCGGAAACTCGGGCTCGGCGAGGACCGATGCGTCCAGATGAACCTGGCGGGGCAACTGCACGACATCGGAATGCTGTCGGTCAGCGAACGTATCCTGACCAAGCGGGCGCTGATGGGATCGAAAGAATTCCAGATCGTCCAAAAACACAGCGACGTGTCGTGCCAATTGCTCTCTCCACTGGAATCGCTGGCGGATGTCCTGTCCGCGATCCGGCACCATCACGAGCGGATGAACGGCACGGGCTACCCCGAGGGGCTGTCGGGCGGGGGCATTCCGCTGGAGGCGAGAATCCTGGCCGTGGCGGATTCCTACGACGCCATGACGCATGACCGGCCGCACCGCAACGCGATTTCGCCTATCGAGGCCATGCAGGAACTTCGACGCTGTGCGCCGGCGGGATATGATCCGGTGGTCGTCGAAGCGCTGGGGGAGTCATTGCAACTGTCCGCGCCGGTTGCCCAAACATCGGCGGCGGAGCCGGAACACGCCGAAATGCGGGTTTGACCGCTTCGTTCGTGGTTACGCCGCAAGGCGCTTCTTCTGACCCGCAGGGGCGCCGCAAACATGCTGCCCCTCAGCCCGATGACCTGAGTTTTGTCTTGTAAAGTGTCTCGCGCCGCCGAGCGGCAAGCCGAGATTGGGCTCCAGCTTGCTTGTCGGCGTCGTTAGTCTTACCGCGGAATGTTTTGACGCGTACCCGCAAGATGCCCATGCCATGTGAACTGACGCTGTGGGTCTATTTTGCGGGCGGGGTGGGATCGTCCGGGGTCTTTCGCTTCTGGGCCAGCGATTCCACCTGGTGGGGCGTTTCGCCCTTGGCCTGGGCGGAAGCCTGGTTCTCCCGCTTGATCGCCTCGTACACCTCTTTGCGGTGTACGGGGACATGGGGAGGCGCGTTGATTCCCAGTCGAACCTTCTCGCCCCGGATATCGACGACGGTGATCTCGATGTCGTCGCCGATCATGATGGTTTCGTCACGTTGTCTTGACAGCACGAGCATCCGCGGTTCCTTCCTTGGAATAGCTCATTTTGGAGCCTTTAGCGGCCGTCCCTCAGGGACAACCGCTCCATGGTGGCCTAACCTGTTTTTATATATCGGCCAACCGGACACCAAACGTAAATGTTCCTTCTAGGCAGCCAACAATTTTATCGGGCACACATGAAGCGGGATTCGGGATTCGGGCAGACCCGGAGAAGAGCTTCTTTGCCGTTTCTTCCCGAAACCCGAAACCCGGATCCCGAAACGCGAGTTCCTTCCCTTGTCACTGGGCGGGCGGTTCGCTAATGTATGATTATGGAAACGGCTGACAAATCGAATGACAAAGACTTGACGATTTCTCCTCCGGCGATGGTGGTTCAGTGGTTGGGCGACGCGGCCAGGGGCCACATGCGTCTGCTGGACCAGCGGGCCTTGCCCAACCACGAGCAGTACATCGACTGCCGCGACGCGCAGATGGTGTGGGAGGCAATTCGCAATCTGGCGGTTCGGGGCGCCCCGGCCATCGGAGTGGCGGCCGGGTACGGAATGGTGCTGGCGGCGCAGTATCTGCCGCAGGGCGGCGACTTTTTGACCGGTCTGGAAGCGGCGGCGGAATACCTGGAGTCGTCCAGGCCGACGGCCGTGAACCTTTCGTGGGCGGCCCGGCGAGTGCTCGCCAGGGCGCAGCGAACGCCCGGCGCCGGTTTGGCCGCGCTGGGTGAGGCGATCCTCGACGAGGCCCGTGCGATTCATTCCGAGGACGTGGCCATGTGCCTGGCCATCGGCCGCAATGCCGCGCCGCTGGTCCAGAAGTGCGACGGCGTGTTGACGCACTGCAACGCGGGGGCGCTGGCGACGGCGGGGATCGGCACGGCCACCGCGGGCATGTACCTGGCGCACGCCCGGGGGCACGAATTCACGGTCTACTGCGACGAGACCCGCCCGCTGCTCCAGGGCAGCCGCCTGACCGCATGGGAACTGCTGCGCGGCGGCCTGGACGCGGTGGTGATTACCGACAACATGGCCGCCCAGGTCATGCGCGAGGGACGAGTGGAAATGGTGATCGTCGGGGCCGACCGGATCGCCGCCAACGGCGACACCGCCAACAAGATCGGCACGTACGGCGTGGCGATTCTGGCGGCCAGGCACAAAATTCCGTTTTACGTGGCGGCCCCGTACAGCACGTTCGACCTTTCGCTGGAGTCGGGCGCGGACATTCCGATCGAGCTGCGCGGTTCGGCCGAAATCACCGAGGGCTTCGGCCGGCGCACGGCCCCGGAAAACGTGCGGACCTATTCGCCCGCCTTCGACGTCACGCCGGCGGACCTGATCGCCGGAATCATCACCGAGCGGGGAATCATCCAACCGGTCTGCAAAGAGAATGTCGTGAAGCTGATGCGGTAAGAACGGGATTCGGGTTTCGGGTTCCGGGATTCGGGAAGAAACGGAGAAGAGCCTCTTTGCCGTTTCTTCCCGAAACCCGATTCCCGAAACCCGAACCCCGATTTGTCATGGTTTCGCCGCCCGCGAATGAGTAGTATTTTCTTTCTTATTCTCCTTGGTTTTGTGCCTCCGGACGCAGGTGTTTTTGAAAGGAATGGAACGCGATGAAAACGATTCAAAATGATCTGGTTAAGGTCGTGCTGGACGAGCGGTGGCCTCGCGCGGCGTATTACGAGAGCGCCGACGGCGTGCGGATTCAGGGCGAACCGCTGGCCGTCGACGACGCCTATGAGGACGGGCAGTCGCTGGATTG
>CAZYDC010000062.1:0-14523 GCA_964646065.1 uncultured Planctomycetaceae bacterium
TCCAGCGCGAACTCCACGCCCAGAGCGCTGAGCACTCCGCGCCCGACCTGGTAGACCAACGGGTCGTATCCAAAGAGGCCAAGATGCCCCGGGCCGCTGCCGGGCGTGACCGCGGTTGCGACCGGGACGGTCAGCCCGCAGGCGCTGCGAGCGGCCAGCGCGTCCATGTTGGGTTTGCGGGCAAGCTGCAGCGCCGTGCCCTTTTCGCCGTTGGCGCAGTCGCCCAGTCCGTCCATCACCAGCAGGACGATCTTCGAGCTGCCCTTGATGGCCAGCGAACTGATGAGGTTTCCGTAGGTGTCTTCCATTTGCGTCCGTTCCTTTCGATTGTCCGCCGGCGGCGCGAACCGCCGCCGGGAAAAAACGAAGTGTAGCAGGGCGGCGGCGTAAAATCCAGCGGGGCAACCTCAATGGGTGTATTTCGGTTTCCGGGAAGTCAAGCGACCGCACTTGCGCCGTTTCGTTCTTGCTCGACTCATGTTTAGATGCACGATTCTTTCCTCTGGAAAGGTAACAACACGCCGACCGGCAAGCCGACATAAGATCCAGCTTGCTGGTCGGCGCGTTGGGCAGCCTCACAGTTCGATCAGAGGCATCACCGGGGGGATTTCGCCGCGTTTGAGGGCCTGCAATTGGCCTTGGGCGGCGTGAAGGTTTTGCAGGGCCTGCGGGTCGTCCTTCTGGATGTCCAGCACGTGCCCGAAGGCGTCCACGGCAGCTTCCAGGTCTTTTCTCGCCTCGTAAAATTTGTTTGTCGCCAGGCGGCTGTTGGCCCGAAACGCCGACATCAGTCCCAGCAGGTCCCAGGCGTCGGCATAATCGGGGTTGATCTCCTTGGCCCGGCGGGCGGTCTCGATGGCCGCGTCGGTCCATCCCAGCCGCGCCAGCGTCAGGCCCCCGAGATAGGTTGAATACTCCGGCCGGGGGTCTTGCGCCGCGAACTTGGCCAGCAGCGCGGTCAGGTCCAGCGACTCGGGCGTGACGGCTGCGCGGGCCGCCAGCGCGGCGTTGGGACCGGCTTTGCGAACGAACACCACGTGCATGGCGTCGATGGACACCGGCGCCCACGTGTCGCCGGCGCCGAGGCGCTTCATCAAAGGCGCGTTGCCCTTGCCTGCGCGAACGGCGACGACCTCGATTCCGTACTTCTTAACTTGCTGGTCGAAAAACGCCATGTCCTGGCCTGCCCGGATCACGTCCCCCATAATCTGCGGCTGGTAGGCCCAACTGTTGGTGATGATCGGCACGTCGCGGTGCGGCTGCATGAAATAATAAAGGTTGGACGAAATGTCGACGTCGCACCAGACTCTGCCGAGGGGCTTGTTCACGTTGATCCAGTTGCAAGCGTCCATGGGCATTTTCAGCGGCGAATAGCCCAGGCCGAACCGCGCGGCCCGGCGCTCGTTGAAGTTGAATGCGTCCGTGACGACGCTCCAAACGAGCAGCGCCGAAACGAGTGCGGCAGCGCAGCCGCAGCCGACGGCCAGCCTTGGCCCGATCCGCCGCGTCAGCCTCGGCGCCAGCAGGTCGTGGATCGCCGCCAGGGCCGGCCCCAGCAGCATCAGCGAGGCTACCGCGATGTTCCGCCGCATAGACAGCGAAACCAACAGCATTATCGCGATGATCGTGGCGTGTCCCCATCGCCGGCGGAGCAAGGCAGCCAGAAGCCCGATCGCGGCCACGCCCAGCACGACGCAAAATGCCCAGGTGGCCTTGGCGTAGAAAAACGCCGCCGACAGCGGCGGGTAGAACTCGCCGATGGTGCTGAGCGGGTGGGTCGATCCGGCGTCGGTGATGTGGTTGGCCCGGAAATACAGCAGCGTCTGGAAGGGCAGCAGCACCATGCGCCACGTCCAGGGGTTGATAAAGCAGCACGCGGCCATTGCCGCCAGCGCCACGCCCAGGCGCACGCTCCGCCGCCGCGCCTCGGCCGCCTTGGCCGCGTCCGCCGGGCCGCGCCAGCGGAAGTACAGCGCACGCAAAACGGCATCGCCCAGCAGGGCCGCCGTCGGGATGATCCCCAGCAGAAAATAGCTGTGTACGTTCACCAGCAGAATCTGCAGCACACACAGAACGGCCACGCTCCGCCAAGAGAGAACAGCGAAGAAGTTCGTAGTTCGTAGTTCGTAGTTCGTAGTTTCTTCCGAACTTCGAACTACGTACTGCGAACTTCCCTTCTTCACTGCCCGCAGCAAGACGTACATCTGAGCGGTCAGCAAAACATACGTGAACAGCTCCGGCCGCAGCACCAGCCGCTCGTAGGAAACCAGCCCCAGCAGCACGACGGCGGCGGCCATCCAAAGCGGCGGCAGGCCCAGCTCGCGCAGGACCAGCAGCAGCAGGCCGAACATCGCGGCGACCAGGACGATCTGCAGCACCGACAACCCCAAGGCCCCGCCGGCGCGATTCACCGCCGACATGACCACCTGCGTCAGCCAGTTGGCGCTGACGAACTGGAATTGCCCGTTGGCGTCGTACCATCCGCCCGGGCCAGGTTCCATGCGCGGCTGGCTTTGCTCGGTGTAAAGGAACGGGCTGTGGTCGACGATCTTGCCGGTGTCGAGGAATGTGTCGCCAAAGGCCATGTGATAGCCCACGTCCTCGTTGTCGATGGTCCGCGCGCCCAGCAGCAGGACGAACGCCATCGCCATGCCCAGCGCGACCGCCCCAACCACGCGAGGCGCGCGACTGGCCGGTCCAAGCTGCGTTGACGCGGAAGGCAGGGGCGTTGACATCCCATTGAATATACCCGCGCGAGGCGGCCGCGAACAAGGGGGGGCGTTTGGGTTTCCGGGAAGTCACGCGTCCGCACTTCTACTGCTCCGCTTGTCCTCGAGAGATTTCCGAATACCAGAGTTGTTTCTTTTTGAAAGGTCCCAACGCGCCGACCGGCAAGCTGACGCAAGATCCAGCTTGCTGGCCGGCGCAGTGGGGCACCCTGTGACGCGTTGAGGCCAAACGGCACACCCGGAAAGCGAAATACACCCGAACAAGGGGCGATGAACGCGTTGCTTGGAGCGAGTTGTGCCGCGTCAACATCAGTGGGGCAGGGGGTGGTAGGAATCGTTCAGTCGCGTCAGGACGGCGACGGTCAGGTCGGCGCTCGGGTCGCAATACAGGACCTTTCGGCCCTCGATCTGGCGGAAGATGTCGGCCTTGAGATCGGGCGACGACTGGTCGTTGTTCAGGACGATTTGGCAGCCTTGCTCCTTGGCCGTCTGTGAAACGGCCCGGAGGAAATCCTCGTAGATTTCTTTCGCGATGCGTTTGCGTTCCTCGGATTCCCGTGCGTTGACGGCCTTCTGCCAGGTCTCCCGCTCGATGCGGAGGCGCGTGAGTTCCTCCATGCGGTCGTTGTAGGCGGGGGTATGGGGTTTGAGGCTGTCCTTGAGTTCCATCTCGATGGCCTGGATTTTCTTGGCGCGGCGGTCATCCTCGGCCGCCAGGTCGTGGCGCAGGTTGGTCATCTTGGTCTCGATGTCCTTGACCTTTCGGTATTCCGTGAAGATCAGGGTCACGTCGCACGCGGCGACGCGGGACGCGGCGGCCTGGGACGCCGCCGGTTTGGTCTGGGCGAACGCGCCGGTGAGCGCGGCAGCGCCCACGCAGGAGGCAAGAACGACGACCAGGCCGACTGACGGAATCTTCATGTGTGCTCCTCTGCAATGTAGCACGGGCATCTTGCCCGTGTCTTCCAGGGCCGTTCCGGCCCTGTCTTTCTCTTCAAATTCAGACAAGCCCGCACTTCTACCGGTACCGTTCTCGTACAAATGTCTGATGACCCGAGCTTTTCCTCTTGGAATGTCCTAAGTCGCCGACAGGCAAGCCGACATGAGAGTCAGCCTGCTTGTCGGCGCTTTGGGGCACCGCCAGGCGTTTCTTCACTCACACGCCCGCACCGACATGCTACGTTACGGGCGTTCGGCGTTGACGATGGTGTTCACCAGTGCGTCGATGGTGTGGGGTTCGGCCACAACAGTCGGGGTCAGGCCGTGGGCCTTCAACGTGGCCGCGGTCACCGGCCCGATGGCGGCCAGCTTGATGCCCGACAGGTCCGGAGGGGCGTCGGCGGTCATCGCCAGGAAGTTTTCGACGGTCGAGGAGGACGTGAACGTGATCCAATGCACGCGATGTTCGCGCAGGGCCTCCAGGGCCTCGGGCGGCAGCGTGGCCGGGCGGACGGTCCGATACGCGACGACGTCCTGGACGTTCGCTCCGGCGGCGGCAAGCGTCTGGGCCAGGACGGGCGTGGCGATGTCGGCCCGCATCAGGAGCACGCGTTTGCCCGCCTGGCTAGCGATCTGCTTGGCCAGCGACTGGGCGAGCGATTCGGTGGTGAACTGCTCGGCGATCAGGTCGGGATGGATCAGGTGCGGTCGCATCGCATCGGCGGTGCCGGGGCCGACGGCGGCGATCTTCACCTTCGCCAGCCCGCGCGCGTCCATGCCGATGGCGGCCATCCGCTCGAAAACGGCCCGCGCCCCGTTGGGCGAGGTCAGGACCAGCCAGTCGAACGCGCCGTCGCGAACGGCCAGCAGGGCCTGGTCAATCGGGCCCGTCGGGGCCGGCTGAATGTCGATGGTGGCCGACTCGATCACCTCGGCCCCCAACTCGGCCAACTGCTCCGCCAAGGCGGACGCCTGCATCCGCGAGCGCGTGACCAGGATGGTCCGGCCCCATAGCGGCAGCTTTTCCAGCCACGCGATGCGTTTCCTTAGGGCGACGACCTGCCCGACGATGGTCAGGGCCGGCGGGCGAATGTTCGCCTGCTTGGCCAGGTCCGCAATGGTCGCCAGGGTTCCGGTAATGGTGCGCTGCCTCACCGTGGAAGCCCGCTCCACGACGGCGGCGGGGGTCTGCCCGTCCCGCCCGGCCTCCATCAGCTTCCGGGCGATCATTGGCAGGTTGCCCACGCCCATGTAGAAAACGACGGTGTCGATCTTCGTCAGGGCGCCCCAGTCGATGCGGCCGGAGTCCTGGGCGTCGGCCTTGGGCGCACCGCTCGGCGGCGGGGCGGCCGTGGGATCCTCGTGCCCGGTAACGAGCGCCAGCGTCGGCCCGCAGCGGCGGTCGGTCAGGGGAATGCCCGCGAACGCTCCGGCGGCGATGGATGAGGTCAGGCCGGGAACCACGCGGAACTCCAGCCCGGCGGCGGCCAAGGCGTCGCACTCCTCTGAGCCCCGGCCGAAAATGAACGGGTCTCCGCCCTTGAGCCGGACCACGAGTTTGCCTTCGCGGACCTTGTCCACCAGGAGCTGGTTGATCTTTTCCTGCGTCATCTCGTGTCGGTCGGGGCCTTTTCCGACGTAGATCATCTCGGCGCCGGGCCGGCAGGAGCGAAGCAACGAAGGGTTGGCCAGGCGGTCGTAGACGACGCAGTCGGCCCGCCCCAGCCATCGCAGCCCGGCCGTGGTAATCAGCGATACGTCTCCAGGCCCCGCGCCGACCAGGACGGCCAGAGGCTTGTTCTGTTGAGGTGTGTTCATGTTGACCTTATGGAAGGATTCGTCATTAGAAGGTTTCGATCTGTCCAGTGGAAGTCGTCGTCTTTGGGACTGCCCCCGGAAAAAGCGGTTTGCCGTTTCATGGGTTATTTGACCGCCTTGACCACGGAGTCCATTCCTCTGCCTTCGTAGAGGAAGCCGGGATTGCGAAACCCCGCGGCGACGAGATCCTCGCCCAGTTCGGCCAGGGTGAAGGTTCCTCCGGCGGGGGTGTGGACGAGCATGTTGACGGCGAACATCGCGCCGTCGGGCGGACGGGTGCGCGACTCGTCCATGACAAAATCGCGAACCAGGATCTGCCCGCCATCGGCCAGCGCGGCGTGGACCTTTCGCAGCACGCGGCGATTCTGCTCGCGCGAGTTCTGGTGAACGATGGCGCTGATCCAGGCCAGGTCGGCGCCGGTGGGCAGGGGGTCGGCGTCCATGTCTCCGGCGACCAGTTTGACGCGGCCCCGCAGGCCCGCGGCCTGGATGTGCCGGCGGGCGATGGGCAGGACATCGGGTCGGTCGAAGAGCGTGGCCTTGGCCTTGGGGTTGGCCCGGAGGAACTCGATGGTCCAGGTCGCCGGCCCGCCGCCCAGGTCCAGCAGGTGGGTGAATTTCAGGGGCCCCATCGCCTTGACCAGGATCGGCGCCATGGTTCGCGATATGTCGTTCATCGCTTCGATGAAGGACTTCAGGTCCGCCTCCGGGCCTCGAATACTGGGCGTGCGCCGCACGGGCCGGCCGGTCTTAACCACCTGCGCCAGTTGCCCCCAGCTTCGCAGGCAGTTGGCCTGGTGACGGACCATCCAGAGCACGCTGTGGGGGCTGGACTCCGTCAGCAGCCCGGCTACGCCCGGGGCCAGGGCGTACCCGCGGCGGCCCTTTTCCAGCAGGCCCATGCCCGCCAGCGCGTCGGCGAGCGTAGCGGTCGCGCGGAGATCGGATTTCAATCGCGAGGCGAGTTTTCGGGCCGGCAGGGGCTCCGCGGCCAGGGCGTCAAAGAGCCCCAACTCCGCTCCGGCCGCCAGCACGCAGGCGCCTCGAAACCCGCCCATGATTCCCAGGACGCCGGACGCTTCCCACTTCTTCGTTGTCATGCACAGTTCTCCAGGGTTGCCTCAGAATTGCCTGTCAGATGACGGCGAGGCCTTCTGAAGCAACTCGCTGACTTTACGCCGAAGCTGCTCGAAGTTCACGGGTTTTTCCATGAAATCGGTCACGGGCAACCAATCGTTATCGATGTCCTTGGAGCTGAAGCCCAGCGGGAATCGCGCGTTGATGGCGGTCAGCAGCAGGATGGGGACATTGGCCAGCGATCCGCCGGTTCGTCGCATCTCGCGGATCATCGCGAACCCCGCCGAAGAGTCCTCGGGGAACATGACGTCCATGATCACCAGGTCGGGGCGGCGTTTCTCCATGTTCGCCACCGCGACGGCGGGGTTGCTTTCGACCTGAACTTCATGTCCGGAGTCTTGCAGAACAATCGCCGCGGCGGAGGTGAAGTCCTCATCGTCATCCACAATTGTCACAAAGGCCATCGGCTGTCTCCTTCGGTTTTTCGGGACAACACGCCACTGCAACAATTGTAGATTGCAAATTGCAGGTGGCAGATTGAACGGCAAAGAAACAGCAAGACACCTTTCCTGGCTGTTTCTTCGTCGTTCAATCTGCAATCTGCAATTTGCAATCCGCAATTCATTGGTCCGCACCTCCAGCGGGCCCGGGCTGGGCGGTCATCGCCGGTTGCGGCGAGTTGAAGGTCAGCTCGAACGTGGTGCCCACTCCGGGCTTGCTGCGGACCCGAAGGCGTATCTGGTGAAGCTCCACGATGTGGCGGACGATCGCCAGCCCCAGGCCGGAGGATTCCTTGCACTGCGCCATGGCCTCCTGCGTGCGATAGTATTCATCGAAGATGCGGCTGAGCTTCTCGGGGGCGATTCCGATGCCGTCGTCCGAAATCGTGACCTGGACCTTGCCGCCGGCGGCCGGGCCGCACCGCAGGCGGACGTGGTTTCCGTTGTGTGAGTAGTTCACCGCGTTGGACACGAGGTTCACCAGCAGCATCCGGATGTGGTCCTCCACCCCCAGGATGCGAGCGGGCTGGATGTCCTCGTCAAAGACGATGCCATGATCCTGGGCGACGTGCTCCACCTGCATTCTCGCCCAGCGGAGCACGTGGCCGAGGTCCAGCGGGGTTTGCGCCGGGGGCTGCTGAACATCCGAGGTGAGATTGGCCAGTTGGAGCATCTCCTGGATTTCGGTCGCCAGGCGGCGGCACCGTCGGTAGATCCGGCGGACCACCTCCAGGGCCTTGTCGGGCAGGGGTCCGCAATAGCCGTCCAGCAGCAGTTGCGCGTTGGCGTGGATCGCCGCGAAGGGGGCCTTCAACTGGTGCGTGGTCGTCAGCATGTGCCTGGAGCGTTCCTTCTGGACCGCCGCCAGCCGGCGGTTGGTCTCGGCCAACTCGACATCCCGGTTACGGACCATCTCGGCCAGGCGCGAGGCCAGGTGCCATACCACCAGCCAGATGGCCAGCACGGAAAGGTAGTTGAACGCAAAGACGCCCCGCGTCATCGGCGCCTGAGGCTGCAAAGGCCCGGCGAAGAACACTCCTCCGGTGGGCAGAATGCCTTTTTGTTCCGCGATGATGCACGCGCCGTACAGCGCCCCGGCCAGGATCAGCACGGCGAAGCTCTGGTGGCGGGGGCAGAAAATGCAGGTCAGCACGATGTGGAATAAATAGGCGAAGGCGATGTAGGTGGACATGCTCCCGATCATGTGGACTACGCTGGTGAGGATCAGCAGGTCCAGAACGATCTGGGCCTGGAGATTGTGCATGATTCGCGCGGGGCTGGCCAGCGTGTGCAGAGAATGGGCGTGCAGCAGGAACGCGGTATTGCCCATGATCAGGATGGCCGCGGCCACCAGGGGCCACAGCCCCGGCATGCGAAGGCCCAGGGGCTCGACCACGCTGGCGCAATTGCCTGCCAGGCCCAGAAGCATCAGCAGGGCGATGACGATCCAGCGGATGCGGCAGAACCACAGCACGTTCTCGACCAGCAGCGGCGCCGTGAGGCTTTTGCCCGACAGCGAGGCGTCGGCCTTGGAGGTGCTTGCCGCATCCTGCTCAAGAGGGAGCGTGTACGAGGCCATGTCATCTGGGTCAAGGGCTGTCATCAGGGGTCGTTTTTCTTTTGGTTCTCTCCAGAACACCAAGGCCATCCGTGAGTTGTTTGTATTCAACTATGCCGATTGACATAATACTTACGCGAAATTCATAGTACGCAAACCATAAGCGGTCTGTCAAGGCAGTTCACGTTTTGAACCGGTTCGTAGTGTGTCCATAAGGGCATTGCGGGTCATGCGTTGTTCTCCAGACAGGAGAGAATTCCGTCGACGTCGAGGTATTCGGCGGCAAGGCAGACGGCCCATTCGATCCGTTCGCGGTCGTTTGGGGTGATTTTGAAAACGGTGTTGATGATCTTGTTGGCCGTGGCGAACGTGTCTTCCTTGACGCACAGGACGGGCAGGTGGAAGTTCTTGAGTTCATCCACCACAGTCGCATTGGGGCGGAAGTCGCCGGTGAGGATCAGTCCGGCGACAGCGGGTTCATTCTTGTCGCCCAGCAGGTGGGCCCGGAGGGCGGCCATGATGCTGTCGTTCCGGTCGCCGGGAATGATGACGAGCGTTCCGCCGCCGATGTAGCGGATCATGTGCTGGGCGTCCATCGCCCCGATGATCGTCTGACGGACGCGGTGCGAAAGGTGCTCGCCTCCGCCCAGGATCTCGCCTCCGATCTGCTCATGCACGTCGGCCATCGTGGGCGAGGTTAGTTGGTCCTGGAACGGCACGGTCCCGAACGAACGCAATCCCAGGTTCTTCAGACCCAGGGTGGTCGCCTCCTTGATGCGGGTGAACTTCTCCGGCCACACCTTGTTGACGATCGCGCCGGTGAGCGGGACTCCGCGGGCGTTGAGAAATGTGGAGCACAGAAAGATGTCGTCGATGGCCTTTCCGATGCCCCCTTCGGAAACCAGCAGGGCCTTGGCGCCCACGGCCCGGCAGACGTCGGCCGCCGAAACGCCGACGCAGGACCCCATCGCCACGTGCCCCATGCCCTCGATCACGACCAGGTCGTACCGGCGCACCAGCGATTCGTACATGGCCACGGCCTTTTCCAGCACCTTGGCGGGTTTGAAATCGTACACCTGCTGTTCCACTTTTCCGCGGGTCAGCGGAACGGCCATGTCCATCTGTTCCACGTTTCCCGAGCCGATCAGGCTGGCGACCACGCGGCTGTCCTCGTGGAGCATCAGGCCCTCCAGCGGGACCACGCGCTGCCCCAGCGGTTTCATGTAGCCCGCCCGCAGGCCTTTCTTGCGAAACGCGTGCAGCAATCCCAGGGACATGGTGGTCTTGCCCACGTCCTTCTTGGTCCCGACGATGTATAGCGATTTCAGGGCCATCTTGGATCTCCGTCAGAACGGCCTGCCAGTCAACCGGGAGGCCGATCGCTCCCAGAGCACCACACCACTACACGGGAAGTTTGGCACGACCTTCCTTGTCCAGGATAGCCTGAATCGTCGTGCCGTCCAGCACATCCTGCATGGCCTGGGAGGCTTCGTCCCACATATCCATCCAGGGGCAGGTGCCGCGAAATTGGCAAATTTCGTCTCCGGCGATGCATTTCACCGGGCGGATGGGCCCTTCAATCAGCCGATAGATATCGCCCACGGTCACCTCGCTGGGCAATCGCGTCAAAACGTATCCGCCCCGCGGACCCCGATGAGATTCCACAAGCCCTTCTCGCCGCAGCTCGTTCAGGATGATCTCCAGGAATCGCCGCGGAATCTGCTGGGCAACCGCGATGGATTCAATCGCGACCGGTTTGTCCGTGCGCCTCTTGGCCAATTCCAAAATGGATCGAAGCGCATACAGGCATTTCTGAGAAACCGTTATCATTCCGGAATCCTTTTGTTGACTATTCCGATCAAGATTGTAACACTCTGCACAGGATGCTGTCAACGGCCCGGAGTATTTGGGGTGCATTTCGTTTTCCGGGAAATGACGCGTCGGCGCTTCCATAGAGGCGGTTTTCCTCGGCGGATACCCAAATTCCCTGGTTCTTTCTTCTTGCAACGTCGCGCGTCGCCGACCGGCAAGCCGACGTTAGATCCAGCTTGCTTGTCGGCGCAGTGGGCACCCTATGGCGCTTTCGAGACCAAACACCATCCCCGGAAACCGAAATGCACCCGGGTATTTGCCTGCCAACCGGTTGGCCTCAGAGGCCCAGCGGGCAATCCCAACCGTCGTTCCGGTGGACGGTGCGCTCCCCAACTCACCAAGGTCGCCCCGTCCTGTCGAAACGGTTGCCTCAAGCAGCCGCTTCTCTAGCAGCCCGTTGAAAAAGGCCATCCGGCGTAGCATGGGCGTCTCGCCCATGAGTCGCATGGGCATCTTGCCCATGTTCTTGGGCATTTGCACGGGCGGGACGCCCGTGAGACTCATGGGCAAGATGCCCATGCTACTTTTTCAACGGGCTGCTAGGCACGCCAAAATTTAACGAAGATTACATTTGCCGATTTGCCAAACCGCTATATAATTGTCACCCGGAGATTTTGACCGGAGTTTTTTGTTGAAGCAGCGTCCCATTGCCTCCCTGCCGCCGCGGGTGGCGGCAGGGCATCAGCTTGCTTTTTCGGGAGCTGCCACCCCTTCTTAATTGATCGTGCAACCGTGGGACGCGACCGGGAAAACCCATCGAATCGGAATGACTGGAAGGAAGACAGGCAATGTTCCCATCGCCGCACAGGGTCGGTCATCTTCAGGAGCTTTGCGGGGCTCTGTTGGGTCCACTGCGCTTTCTCGACAAGCGGTCGATCCCTCCGTGCGTCGGCGGTGTGGGAACCGTGCCCCAGCGCGCAATAGTGGAACCGCTCGAGCCGCGTCTGCTGCTGAGCACGGACCCCGTGATCCTTTCGATCAATCGCGAAAGCCCGACCGGTGGGGCTACCGAGGGCGGCAGCGTCACCTACGCCGTCACATTCAGCGAACCTGTTACGGGCGTCACCTCCGCGGATTTCCAGTTGGCACTTACGGGCGAGGCCTCCGCTTCCTCCAGCGTCGTAGTCTCTCCCGACAGCGGCTACAGCTCGGCCTATGACGTGACGGTGAATAACGTCGCCGGCTACGGCACGCTGGGGCTGAATCTGGTGGACAACGGCGGCATCCTCGACCAGGCGGGGAATCCGCTGGCCAATATCAGCGGCGCCTTCCGGCCTCAGCAGACGTTCGCCACCGGCCTGGGTCCGTATTGCGTTGCGCTGGCGGACCTCAGCGGCGACGGCAATGCGGATATGATCGTGGCCAACAGCAACAGCATCGGCGTGTTGGTGGGCAACGGCGACGGCACCTTTGAGGCCCAGCAGACTTTCGCCACAGGCTCGGAGCCTTTTTTCGTCGCGGTGGTGGACGTGAACGGCGACGGCAAGCTCGATCTGGTCGTCGCCAACGAGTTCAGTAATACCGTAAGCGTTTTGCTGGGCAACGGGAACGGGACGTTCCAAGCCCAGCAGACCTTTGCCACGGGCACGTACCCCCAATCCGTCGCGGTGGCGGACGTGAACGGCGACGGCAAACCGGACCTGGTTGTCGCCAACGAGTTCAGCAACACCGTGAGCGTTTTGCTGGGCAACGGGAACGGCACGTTCCAAGCGCAGCGGGCCTATTCCACGGGCACGTACCCGGAATCCGTCGCGGTCGCGGACCTCGACGGCGACGGCAAGCCGGACCTGGTTGTCAGCAACAAAGGCAGCAACACAATAGGTGTCCTGCTGGGCAACGGCGACGGGACATTCCAAGCCCAGCGGACCTTCGCCACGGGCAGTACCCCGGAATCCGTCGAAGTGGGGGACCTCAACGGCGACGGCAAGCCGGACCTGGTCGTCGCCAACGAGTTCAGCAACTCCCTGAGCATATTGTTGAACAATGGCGACGGGACGTTCCAGGCCCAACAGACTCTTGCCGTCGGATCGTGGCCGGTTTCGGTCGCGGCGACCGACCTGAACGGCGACGGCAAGCTGGACCTCGTCGCGGCCAACTATTTCAGCAACAACGCAAGCGTCCTGCTGGGCAACGGCGACGGGACGTTCCAGGCCCAGCAGACTTTCGCCACGGGCTCGGAGCCTTTCTCCGTCAGCGTGGCCGACCTGAACGGCGACGGCAAGCCGGACCTGGTCGTAGCATCCAGCAAGAACGTGAGCGTACTCCTGGCGAACAACAGTTTCACGGGCCAGAGATACACCGTCGGCCAGCCGGCCAAGCTGGCCTTCATACACCCGCCGACCCGGACAACGACGGGCACGTTCCTTAGCCCGGCCGTGACCGTTGCGGTTGAAGACCCCTCCGGCAGTATTGTCACCGAAGACGCGTCCGACGTGACACTCACTCTGGATGGCGGGACTTTTGCCTCCGGCGGCAACACCGTGACGGCCACAGTTGTCAACGGCATCGCCACATTCAACGACCTGACGATCGACACTCCCGGCAGCTACACCCTAACGGCCGGCGATGGCTCCCTGGCCGGCGCCACCTCACCCAGCTTCACTATAGACGCTCCGCCGCTCGATGTCCTTTCGATCGATCGCGAAAATCCGTCGGATGCGACCATCGGGGCCGCAAGCGTCACCTATGCCGTCACATTCAGCCAACCCGTAACGGGTGTCACCGCCGCCGATTTCCAATTGGCGTTCACCGGCCAGACGTCGGCCTCCTCGACGGTCGTAGTCTCGCCGGGCGGCGGCTACAACTCGGTTTACAACGTGACGGTGAACGACATCAGCGGGAACGGCACGTTGGGGCTCAATCTCGCGGACAATGGCAGCATCGTCGATGCGTATGGCAGTCACCTGGCCAATGCCGGCGGCGCCTTCCAAGCTCAGCAGACCTTTGCCATCCGATCGTGGCCGGTCTCCGTCACAGCCGGAGATCTGAACGGCGACGGAAAATCGGATCTGGTTGTCGTCAACTGGGGAAGCAATAGCCTCAGCGTGTTGCTGGGCAACGGGGACGGGACGTTCCAGGCCGCAAACACTTTTATTACGGGCTCAAACCCGGGCGCCGTCGCTATAGCGGACGTGAACGACGACGGCAAGCCGGACCTGATCGTCGCCAACAGGAACTCCAACACCGTCAGCGTTCTGTTGGGCAACGGCGACGGCACTTTCCAACCGCAGTGGACCTTTGGCGTGGGGGCGGCGCCTTCCTCCGTCGCGGTGGCGGACGTAAACGGCGACGGCAAGCCGGACCTGATCGTCGCCAATGGGAACTCCAACAACGTAGGCGTTCTGTTGGGCAACGGGGACGGCACCTTCCGGGCCCAGCAGACCTTCGCCGTGGGTTCGGGCCCGTCCTCCGTGGCGGTGGCGGACATCAACGGGGACGGCAGGCTGGATCTGGTCGTTTCCAACGATACGGACAACGACCTGAGCGTGCTGCTGGGCAATGGGGACGGCACCTTCGAGCCCCAGCAGACCCTTGCCGTCGGATTGTGGCCGCTCTCTGTCACTGTGGCAGACCTCAACGGCGACGGCAATCCGGACCTGGTCGTCACCAATCAGGACAGCAACAGCGTCGGCGTGTTGCTGGGCAACGGGGACGGCACCTTCCAGGCCCAGCAAAGCTGCGCGGTCGGTTCATCGCCGGATTCCGCCCTTTTGGCGGATATCAACGGCGACGGCAATCCGGACCTGGTCGTCGCCAACTGGAGTTCCAGCAACCTGAGCGTGCTGCTGGGCAACGGGGACGGCACGTTTGAAACCCAGGAGACATTCGGTGTCGGAGCGTGGCCCTCCTGCGTCGCGGTGGCCGACGTCAACGGCGACGGGATGCCGGACCTGGTCGTTGCCAACTGGGACTCCAACAACCTGGGCGTGCTGACGGCCAGCAGCAACTTTACGGGCCAGACCTATACCGTCGAAGAAGCGGCGCCCGGCACGCGCCTGCCGGGCGATGTGAATCTCGATGGCGTCGTCAA
>CAZYDC010000063.1:0-6503 GCA_964646065.1 uncultured Planctomycetaceae bacterium
CGGGCTGCTGGGTGCGGCACGAAGGCCGCTACGCATGGCGGCCGGGATTCTGGGAGCAGGGCCGCCCCAACTGGGTCTGGGAGCCGGCACATTACGTGTCCACGCCGCGCGGGTGCGTCTTCGTGGATGGCTACTGGGACTACCCGCTTCACCATCGCGGCGTGGCGTTTTTGCCGATCTACTGTTCCTCGCGCGTGTACGGCCAGGCGGACTTCCGCTACTCCCCCGAGATGGTCCTTGACCTGGACGGCCTGATTCTCAACCTGTTCATCTCGCCGGAGCGGCACCATTACTACTTCGGCGATTATTACGGAACCGAGTATTCGCGGGACGGTTTCCATCCTTGGTATGAGGCCCGCGATCGTCACGACTGGTACGACCCGATCTTCGTCCACCAGCAGTGGCGACATCGCGACGACCACGCCTGGCTTGCGAACCAGCGCGAGGGGTACGACCACCGACGCGACGACAAATCGCTTCGCCCGGCCCGGACCTATGAAGCCATGCGAACTCAGGTGGCCCGACTGCCCGAGCGGGACCGTGGACAGGCGCAAATGGGCCGTCCGATGAGGGAAGTCGTCTCGCAGAAGAACCCGCCGTTCAAGTTTGAAAAAGTGGACGCCAAGACCCGCGAGGAAACGGCCGGCCGCGCCAAGGACGTTCATGCCTACCAGGACAAGAGATCGCAGTGGGAATCGCCCTCCGCCTCGCCCAAGGAGCCCTCGCGTGCGCCCTCCGAAGTTCAGCCACAAAAGGTGAGAATCTCCAAGTCGCCCATCACGGTCCGTGAACCGGTGCGCGACAAGGAGCTGACGCCGCCCGCCAGGCCGGAACATCCCAAGCCCGATATGAACGCCAAACCGAGGCCTTCAAAATCCGATGCACCAGATCGTTCAAAATAAAGGCTTCTCGGACGAACCTGAATTATCGAGAAAATAGCATGAGTTTCTTTATTCCCGACAAGTCCAGTGCGTCAAAGCGGCCAGGAAGCCGCTTCCCGTCCCGTTTGCCACGGATGGCACGTGTGAAAGAATGGCGATGGAAGTTGTTACGCATCGTCACCCGTCCGCCGGATGTCAACAGCGACGGAGGCAACCCTTCGTCAAGGTCGTGCCGTCAATATAAGGAAGACTCACATGGATCCTGACAAAGAACAACTCGCCGAAAGCCAACCACCAACCAAGGGTCCGACACAGGTTCCAGGGCCATCGGAACAGCAAGGCCACTCCATCGAGGTCAACAATGAGAATGCCGCCGAACGTGTGGAGTTCGAGCGCGTCCTGGCCGATATCGCCGGCCGGTTGTCGAACGCGACCGACGAGCAGTTTGACGAGGTGGTCACTGGATGCCTGCGGACGCTAGTGGAATTCCTGGGTTTCGACCGCAGCACGCTGATGGCCTTCTCCGAACATGGTAGCCGCTTCCAGATGACCCATTCCTGGGCTGCCAAGGGCGTGCCCGAGGTCCCCAGCGACGTGCCGCTCAACACGCAGGTGCCCTGGTTCACTCACCAGATCCGCAGTGGACACATCGTCAACGTTTCCAGTCCCATAGACCTGCCCTCCGTGGCGGCCAAAGAGCTGGTCTACGCGCTGAAAAGCGGCATAAAGTCCCTCCTGGCCATCCCGTTGCTCATGGAAGGCACGATCGTCGGGGCCTTGACCCTCGCGAGTCTCCGCATTCAGAGGCGATGGCCGATGGGACTGGTTTCCCGCTTACGCCTCGCGGGCGAGATTCTGGCGTTGGGCATCCGGCGGCACCAGTACGCCCAAGGCCTCAGGACCATCGCCCAGACAATGGAACAAGTGTCGTCGGATCATGCCGCCCCCGGGAAGAAGGTTGCCGAGCATTTTCGCGACCGGGCAATGCGCCTGATGCAGGCCGAGCACCAGGAGCGCCGCCGCATGGGGCAGGTTCTGCACGAGGACGTGATGCAGATCCTCTCGGCCGTGGCCGTGTTTGTGCAATCGGGCAAGAACGGCTCGTCCCAGCCGCCGGAAATCGACAAAGCGCTTGCCTTGCTGCGGGACGCCTTGCAGAAGTTGCGGCTACTGACGCTGGAACTGCGACCCGAGGCAGTCTTCCAAATGACTCTTCCCGACGGCATTCGCTGGTTGGGTGACCAGGTGCGCCGCAGGTATGACCTGGAAGTGGACATTCGTATCGCCGACACCGTGGGCCCTATCAGCGAAGACATTCGGAGTTTCCTCTACGACAGTGCCCGCAAGCTCCTGGAGAACGTGGCCGACCACGCACACTGCAACCGCGTCACCCTCGATATTCGACGGAGCGACCCGAACTATATTCAACTTACCGTCCACGACGAGGGCATCGGATTCAATCCGGCTTCCCTCCAGGATCTCCCCATCGCCGCGTTTGGGCTCTTCAGCATCCGCGAGCAGTCGGAATTGCTCGGCGGAATGTTGGAGGTGAACAGTTCGCCCGGCCAGGGTACTAGCGTTGTGGTGACGGTCCCATTGATCGACCAGGCTCGATCCGAGAACGGGATTGGAAGTTAAAAAGCAGCCCTGCGTTAGCGGGACAGCCGCCAAGGCCAAGGAATGAGGTTTGGATGCGAAGGATTGTCCGCTCAATTAAGTCATCGCCGGTTGTCGCGGTCGCGGCCGCCTGCGTGGTGGTGGCATCGCTATACTACGCGCGCGACGTACTCATTCCCCTGACGCTGGCAGTGCTGCTGGCATTCCTGTTGAACCCCCTGGCCAGTCTGCTGGAGAAATGGCGTCTCGGGCGCACGGCGCCGGTGTTCCTGGCGGTGCTGCTGGCGATGGGCGTGGTGGGTCTGTTGGGCTGGGTGCTGGAGGCACAGTTCGTCAACATGGCCAACAGACTGCCGGACCTTCGCGTCGAGATACAGCGGAAGATTGCCGGCATCCGCGGCTTGTCCGGGGGCGAGTTCGGGCAGGCGACCCGAAACGTCGAGAAGACGGTCCGAGATGCGGCCGCACCATCGAACACTCAACCCGCGACGGCCCCGGCGCCGCAGGGGCTCACTCTGCCGCCGGTGAGCCCTCAAACCCCGCTTCCGGTTCGCAACTACCCCGAGGCCATCTCCGTCGCGGACAACGTCACGACCATCCTCGTGCAGGCGTTGCGCCCTTTGGCCACCGCCGGACTGGTGATCGTCTTTGCCATCTTCATGCTGCTGAAGCGCGAGGATCTGCGCGATCGTATGATCCGCTTGGCCAGCCACAGACGAGTCAACTTTTCAACTCAAGCGGTCGATGACGCCATAGCCCGTATCAGCCGGTATCTGCTGACCCAGTTGCTCATCAACACGGCGTACGGGCTGACGGTGGCCCTGGGGCTGTGGATCATCGGCAGCACGCTCGGCGTGGCGGATGGGGGCTTCCCCAACGTGCCTCTATGGGCGCTGCTGTGCGGGGTGTTGCGTTTCATTCCATACGTCGGGCCGGTGATCGGAGCGACCTTCCCGTTGGCGATCGCGTTTGGTTTCTTCCACAACAACACCGTTTTCCTGGCCGTTCTGGGGATGTTCGTCGGGCTGGAGATCTTCGTCAGCCAGTTCATCGAGCCGTTGCTTTACAAATCCAGCACAGGCATCTCCGCACTGGCAATTCTGGTTTCGGCCGTCTTCTGGACCGCGGTGTGGGGGCCTGTCGGATTGCTGCTTTCGGTGCCACTGACGGTGATGCTGATGGTATTGGGCAAGTACGTTCCGCAACTCAAGTTCCTGGATATTCTGCTGGGCGACAAGCCGGTCCTGGAGCCGCCCGAACGGATTTACCAACGGCTGTTGGCCATGGACCAGGATGAAGCCGTCGAACTGGCGCGGGAGTACGCCAAAGAGCACTCGGTGGAGGCGCTGTACGAGGATGTGCTCATCCCCGTCCTGACGATGTCCACGCACGACCGCACCCGCGGCAAGTTGGACCGCCGGCGGCAGCGTTTCATCCACAAGAGCCTTCGGGTGATCGTCGAAGAGCTGGGCGAAAAGCAGGAACTGCCCCCTGGCCCGCTGCCCGAGGAGCCCCCACAGGCCCGGCCGACCGGCAACGGGAAGCCCCAAGAGTCCGGACCACCGGAACCCTCGGGCAAGGTGCCGCAGCCGCCCGTGGTGGACGTCCAGGTGCCGGCGGGCGCCACGGTCAACGTGCTGGTCCTGCCGGCCGGTGAAGAGGCCGACGAAATCGCCGGACTGATGCTGGCACAACTGCTGGAAGGTCGTGGATACTGTGCGGCCGTCGCTTCGGCCTCTTCGCTGGTGGGCGAGGTGCTGGCGATGGTCGAGCAGCGGCAGGCGCACGTGGTCTGCGTGTCCGCCATGCCGCCGGGGTCCGTGGCGCGGGCCCGGTACCTATGCAAACGGTTGCACCAGAGGCACCCGGATCTGCGGATCATCGTCGGTCTGTGGGCCTTCGGCGGTAAACTGACGTCGACGAACAGCCGGTTGGCACTGGCGGCGCCGGGACAACTGGTCGTCACCCTGCGGGAAGCGCAAGAGCACATCGACCAATTGGCTCAGCCATTCAAGGTGGCTCCATAGACACCTCGAATTATCCGGCAATTGACGGCTTACAGAGCACCAGGCTCTGTCTGAGAACAAGGATCCCGATGGCAACCTCGCGTAAGTCCTTACAGCAAATGCGCGAATAGATTGTTCGCTGCCAGAGGCATGAAGGTGCAGAGAGAGGCCTTGCCATGCCTTGATCGGCCAGGCCATCCGCGCAACCGTCTGGCCGAACTACTATCGGATCGGTGGAAGCCAGTGGCCTGACGCCTGTTCAACCTTCCGCCGGCAACCATCGCCAGTCAGAGCGATATTTTCAGAATTGGTATGTTTCAAACGCCCGGCGCGTTACAATGAGTAGCAGTTGGAGCGTATGCGAAGGCGTACGCCCCGAGTCGGATGACTAGATGAAGGGCAGGCCCCTCAGGGCAGGCCAGTTGACGAGTAAGCCGACGTGGTTCAGCATCCATGGATGCTCTGCCACGTCGGCTTTTTTTATTTCCGGTGTTGTGGCGAAACAGCAGAAAAGAGAAAATATGCCCGTGAAATCAAGATGTCGACGCATACCGAAAGTGCCAACCCAAGTCCCCGGACTGGACGAGGTGCTTGAGGGCGGACTTCCCCGAGGCCGGACCACGCTGGTCAGCGGCGGGCCTGGATCCGGAAAGACCGTGCTGGGCCTGGAGTTCCTTTGCCGCGGGGCGGTGGCGGGCGAGCCCGGTGTGTTCGTGACGTTTGAAGAAGGCGCCAAGGCCATTCGCAGAAACGCGATGTCCATGGGGTGGGACCTGCCGGCCCTGGAGAAGGCCGGAAAGGTGGCCATCATTGAGGCGCGGTTCGGCGGGGAAGAAGTGCTTTCGGGCGAATTCGACATCCTGGGCCTGCTGGCCATTGTCGGCGGACACGCCAAAAGAATTAAGGCCCAGCGGATCGTGATGGATGCCCTGGACGTGCTGCTGCGGGTCTTCAGCGATACGCGGCGGGAACGCAACGAATTGTACCGCCTCCACGACTGGTTGATCAAACAGGGCCTCACGAGCATCCTTTCGGTCAAGGCGCACAGCGGAGAGGATATGGCCTCTCACTTCGAGTTCCTGGAGTACATGGCCGACTGCGTCGTTCGCCTCGACCACCGCGTGGTGGGACAAGTGGCGACGCGCCGGCTGAGGGTGATCAAGTATCGCGGGTCGGGCTTTGGGACCAACGAGTATCCCTACGTCATCGGCGAACACGGGATTGTCCTGATTCCGGTGTCCAAGACGGAACTGACCCATCAGCCGCTGGGGGCAAAGGTATCCTCCGGGTTGGCCGGGCTGGACGCCATGCTGGACGGGGGCTTCCGACACTCATCCTGCGTTCTGATTTCGGGCAGCAGCGGCACGGGCAAGACCACGCTGGCCAGTACCTTCGTCCAGGCGGCCTGCCATCGCGGCGAGAAGGTTTTGTACTTGAATTTCGAGGAATCCCAGGAGGCGATGGTCTCCGGCATGCTCAGCGCCGGGATCGACCTGCGTCCGGCCCTGCGAGCCCGCAGGCTCATGGTGCAAACCGCCCTGCCGGAGGCCTTGGGGTCTGACAGCCACCTGTTCCGTGCCCTGGAGGCATTGGACAGTTTCAAGCCGAACCACATGATCCTGGATGCCCTCTCCGCCTGCGTCCGGATGGGGTCCGAACAAGCGGCCTTTGATTACCTCATGCGGTTGGTGAGTTTCGTCAAGGAACGCGGCATTACCAGCATCCTGACCAACCAGGTCAGCGGCCTGATGGGCGACGATGAGGAAGTCAGCGGCATCGGGTTTTCCTCCGTGGTCGACGCGGTCATCCAACTGCGTTTCGTCGAGATCGACCAGGAAATCGGCCGGCAGATCCTTGTCATGAAGTCCCGGGGCGCGGCGCATTCCAATCGGCGCCAGCCGTTCATCATTACGGGCCAGGGCATCCAGTTTCCCCAAATCGCTCCACCATCGATTCGGGCGAAACAATCCGGACGGACGGAGGGCGAAATATGAGCAAG
>CAZYDC010000063.1:6513-14481 GCA_964646065.1 uncultured Planctomycetaceae bacterium
CTCATGCGAAGCCCCGTTCAGGAAGAGGGAAACGGGGCCGGTATTTGTTCCGGCTGTTCGTGGCGAGCAACGGGCCGAATTCCCAACAGGCGATGGTCAACCTTCAACGCCTTTGCCGGGAGCACCTGAACGGTAATTGCAAGATTGAAACGATTGACGTGACGAAGGACTACCAAGCGGCGGTCACAAACAACATCCTGGTCACCCCGGCGTTGATCCTGGTCGCTCCACGTCCCCATGTGGTGATCCTGGGCAACCTCAGCGATTCGCGGAAGGTTCTTGCGGCTCTGCGATTGTCTGGAAGTGAATCGTGAGCAAAGCCAAGCCAACCTATCAGCAACTCGAAAAGCGGCTTTCCGAGATAGAGCCGGTCATCGAGGCCCTGAAGCACCACCAGGTGGATGCGGTCGTTGGCGAAGGGAAGATCGCATTCCTGCTGCTCCAGGGGGTCGAGGAGGCGTTGTTAAAGAGCCAAGAGGAATTCCGCGTCATGTTTGATCTCGCGGGCGTCGGAATGGCCCAGGCCGATGCTCCGGCCTTCCGTTTTACCCGGGTCAACCCCAGGTTGTGCGCGATGACCGGGTATTCCGCCCAGGAATTGCTCACCAAGACATGGCTGGAAATTACGCATCCCCAGGACCGTCCAAGAGGCATGAAGGAACTTGCGAGGGTGCTCCACGGCAAGGCCGACTGTTGGTCCATTCAGAAGCGCTGCCTCCGCAAGGACGGAAGCGTTATACGGGTCAATGTCAACGGAGCCGCATTGCGGGACAACACAGGCCGAGTTGTCAGGGTCGTGGCCATGATTGAGGACGTTACGGCCCGCAAACAGACGGATCAGGGGCGGCGCGATTCCCACAAGCAACTGGGAAAACCGATGCGACAAAAAAAAACGGTGGTCCAGAACACCCGGGGGCCCGCCGGCAGAAAGTTGTCAGGCAAAACCAGACGACCAGGCCGGTAACCGATGGTTGCCCTGCGCTCTCGTACCGCAAACCCAGGCACATTCGAGAACACTATGAAAACACAAGGCGAAATCGAAGCCGCTATCTGCCAGGGAATGGGCCGCTTTGAGCAGGAGTACATGGGCCGTGGCCCCAAGGACATCCACGCTTACCTCATTGGCGATCTGCTGGTGGTGCGCCTCCGGGGCGTTCTGACGGCGGCCGAACAGCAACTGGTCAAGACACTCTCGAACGAGAAGGGACGCGGACTGCTCAAGGAGGTGCGGACGCAGTTGATGGAAACGGCCAGACCGGCCTTGGAGGAAATGGTTCAAGGCATCACGGGGATCAAAGTGGTGAGCCTGCACCATGACATCAGCACCGTGACCGGCGAGGAGATCGTGATCTTTACGCTGGCCAAACCGCCTCTCTTCCGCGAGCCCAAGAGGTAGGATTGCCGGATGATCGTTCCGCAAAGAAGTTGGACACTATTGATTGGAGCAAAATGAGCCCGAACAAGCACGATGTGGAAAGCGAAGGATCCAAGCCACGGGATCACGTTCACACGGTCAAACATGTCTGGCGCCCGCATAAAGATTGGCGAGTCTGGACAGCCGTGGTGTTGATGCTCGCCATGGTCCTTGTCTACGTGGTGACGAACAACCTGTCCTTGAGGCCGGGCCAAACCCCGACTCAACCGACGCCCGCGTTCGCGCCTTAGGATTGTGATGTATCTACACATAGGAAAAACTAGTGCCATGGTCGCGTGCCTCGGCGTGAACGACGCCGTTAAGGTCGCGATGATCAGATGGCGCATTCCTAACGCTGTGGCCAAGAAACCTGGCGATGTCGCCAGTTGATCGTGACCATGTCGTCACCACCGCTGCCGTTGAACGTTACGCTGGTAACGGCCGTGTTGACGCAGGTGCTCGTCGTCCCGACATGTCCCTGCAGGAACCACCAGGGCCTGGGGAGCAGAAACCAGGGATTTACCTAAAGGGATCCATCGCATTCACGCGGACCGGCTAAGTATTTCAATTGAAGGTACTCGAACGGATGGGTCTAATGTGTCTTCAAGGAAAGAAATCAGCGTCGGTTCAAAGATATGCCAGTTGCCCCGATTGGAAGGAACGCGAGACATGTTGACCAAGTACATCGACGCCGCTATGCGACACGCCCGGTATGAAATTCTCAAGGACGATGGGAGTTTCTACGGCGAGATCCCACCGTGTCGCGGCGTGTATGCCTGCACACTTACCCTGGAAGGGTGCAGGTCCGCCTTGACCGATGCGCTGGAAGACTGGCTCCTGTTCAGGATACACAAGCACCTTCCGTTGCCGAAGATCGACGGCATTGAGTTGAAGGTGCGCAAGGAAAAGGCCGCCTGATGCCCCCCCCTTGGACCGATCTCTCGTCGGAATCTGATCAGGGCTTTGCGGAAGGCGGGATTTGACGGCCCATACACGGGCGGCAAGCACGCGTTTATGGTCAGGGGAGACTTGACCTTGACCCTGCCCAACCCGGTCTTCGACGCCACGCACATAGCAGGGGACAGCCCGGCTGAGGTTTACGACATTGAAGGAACGGCTGATGGAGCCGCCGCCGCTTGGGTTCGAGGCTGAATTAGCGGGCGGTCGCCCCTTGCCTTCTGCTGCCCTTGGCGTAAACTACACTGACGCGAAAGGCGGGCCTATCTATGAGACGCTTGGCATTGTTGGTTTTGCTGGTCGCTGCCCTGGTTGTGTTGTTGTTAACCCAAACACACGCATTCCAGGCCGAGTACTACTTTATCCGGGGCGGCATCTGTAATCAGCACAAACAATGGGACGAGGCGGTCAAAGACTTCACCAAGGCAATCGAACTCAGGCCGGACTTTGCCAAGGCATACAACAACCGGGGGTTCGCCAATTACAGCATGGGGCAATATGAGGATGCTATTAAAGACTACGATAAAACCATCGAACTCCAGCCGGACTTTGCCGTAGCGTACAGCAATCGCGGCCTGGTCTATAACGACACGGGGAAATACGACAAAGCGATCGTTGATTATAATAGAGCCATAGCATTAACACCCGGCGAAGCGAAGGCTTACAACAATCGTGGCCTGGCCTATTACGGCAAGGGGAAATACGATGAAGCCATTAAAGACTACGATAAAGCCATCGCCCTGGAGCCGGACTTTGCCGTAGCCTACGACAATCGTGGCCTGGCCTATAGCAAAACGGGACAATACGACAAGGCCGTCGTTGACGGCAACAAGGCCATCACACTGACACCTCACGACGCCAAGGCTTACAACAATCGTGGCCTTGCCTACTACGGCAAAGGGAAATATGACGAAGCCATTAAGGACTACGATAAAGCCATCGCCCTGGAGCCGGATTTTTCCATAGCGTACAGCAATCGCGGCCTGGCCTATAACGACATCGGACAATATGACAAGGCTGTCGTTGATTGCAATAAAGCCATCGCACTGGCGCCGGACAACGCCAAGGCGTACAGCAATCGCGGCCTTGCCTATCACGACAAAGGCCAATACGATCAAGCCATTAAAGACTTCGATAAGGCCATCGCACTGGCGCCGGACGACGCCAAGGCTTACAACAATCGCGGTCTGGCCTATAATCGCATCGGGCAATACGATCAAGCCATGAAAGACTTCGATAAAACCATCGAACTCCGTCCGGACTTTGCCATTGCCTACAGCAATCGGGGCCTTGTCTATGACGACATTGGACAATACGATAAGGCGATCGTTGATTGCAACAAAGCCATCGCACTGGCGCCTGACGACGCCAAGGCTTACAACAATCGCGGCCTTGCCTGCTACGGCAAAAGGCAATACGATGAAGCCATTAAAGACTACGATAGGGCCATCGCACTGGAGAGGGGCTTTGCCGTCGCTTACGGCAATCGTGCATGGGCTTACTACTATCTAAAGGATTATGACAAGGCCTGGGCCGACGTGAAGGCGTGCAGAAAATGCGGCAAAGAGCCCAATGCAGGCTTCCTCAAGAGCCTCATCAAGGCGTCTGGACATTCGGAGTAGGCATGGGCGCACAGTCAAAGGAAAGCACGAAACCCAGCCGACCTTATGACGATGACAGCGAGATGTCGGACGAATCGCCCGAGGTGCCTGGTTTCCCGGGTCTGCCCGATTCCGAAGGCCCGGATTACTACACCGTCAAGTTGCCTTTCCCCACCGAGCCGCTGGATTGCGGCAATCGCGTGGTGGAAGAATACGTCATCCCGGACGACCAGCGGCAATGGGTGCTGGAGGCCCTTTTCCTGGGCGAACCGGTGCCCTCGCTGGACGACGTGCTGTACGATCTGCACGAAGGCAAGACGTTCATCGTGCGGCAGTATCGCGTCACCTGGGAGGACGGCCGGAATTGGCTGCTCAGCCCGTACTATCCGTCCAGCGGCGGATCGGTGATCGACTGGATGCCCGCGGACTGGGCCGATGAGGAGGGCGACGGGGACGACGGCTGCGACTTGGACCAACTGGACGAAATGGACGATGAATTCGACGAGGACAACCCCGGCGACGGGCCGCCGGCTCCCAGGATTCCGCCACCGGGCGAAGACGATGGGACTACGCATCCAACGGGGGAGATTCCGTTCTGAAGGACGCTTCGGTGGCCGTTTGTGCTGGCCCGGCGAGGGGGGCTTGTCGCCATTCAGGCCAGAGAAATCGCCGTACAGCCAGACTGCGAACCCCCTGGCACCCGCGTATTAAAATTTTAGTAAGATTTCGCTTGCATGGAACTCAGGAGCTAGGTTATACTAAACGCACTATAAAGGATTTTGTTCGTCATTTTCTTTTGGTTTCGCCTGCAAGTAATTGCACGGATCGAATGGAGTGTTGTTCACAGGATTTACGTTCTTCCCGCCAGGAAAGAGGGAAGAAGCAAGAACAATAAAAGAGGTTCCGCCCTTTCGGCGGCATTGTGTTCAGTGAATCGGCAAAACGATTTAAAAGGAGATTGAAATGCGTTTACGGCCTATTTTATTTGTGGCGGCGATGCTCATGGTCGCTGTGGCGGCGCAGGCGTCTGTGAACACCAGTTACACCCTGTCCGCCACACCGACGACAGCGACCCTCAGCGGAACGCAGTCCAACCTGGACTCGATCTCGCTGTCGGGCAGCGGCACTTTGAACATCGTCGGTTCAAACTCGCCGGTGTTGAACTTCACCGGGAATTCGCAGACCGTCATGAGCATCAACTCGGGTCAGACGGTCAACTTCTCGGGCAATGTCAACCTGGTGGCCCCGGACAACGGCGGCTATTACAGCAACTGGTCGGACACCCTCGACGTGTTCGGGACGTACTCGGGAACCAGCACGTTCGACGCGGGGGGCGGTTCCGTCCTGTTCGACGGCGGCGCCACGCTGAGCGGCACCCACACCTTCACCGCCGCATACTTCGTCGTTGACGGCAGCAACACAACCCTCAGCGGCACGAATAACGTGAACATCTACACCGGCTACGGCAACGGCGACGAGGGGTTCTACATCGGCGACAACTACAATTGGGATAGCGGCTATTCGAGCACCGTCTACTCGGCCGGCGGGACGATTAACCTTAACGGCGGCGCGGTGTATGTGCAAGCCGGCGTCTTCGCGGGCAATAGCCAAGTTACGGGCGGCGACGTCTGGGTGGCCCAGCGCGGGACGATCAGCGGCGCCCACACCATCAACGGCAACCTGTGGCTGACCGTCAACAGCAGCGCCGCGCCGAACGTCGTTAACGAGGGCTGGTACTGGGGCAACAGCGGTTATGCATATCCGATGTATCTGGCCCCCAGCGACACGCCCGGCACGCTGAAGACCATGACCGTCACCTCGGGGCACACGGTGCAGTTGGACTCCCCGACCGTCCTGACCTTCCAGGTCAACAATTCCGGCAGCGACGTCCTTGACGCGACCGGTTGCACAGTGCTCCTTGGATCGAACACCAGCACCCCGACCCTGCTCACGACCAATATTAGTATGATCGGGCTGCTCTCTGGGGCGCCGGGCAATTCCGTGCACTACCCGCTGATCAAATACGGAACCCTGAATAGCGGCGGCGGACTGACGCTGGCCCCGGGCACCTTCGGCTCCGGGACCATCTACAACTACAGCTTCGTCAACACCGGCACGGCGATCGACCTGCAGATTGCCCGCACCACCGCCAGCACCCTCTGGACCGGCGCCGCGGACACCAACTTCACCAACCCCTCCAACTGGGACAACGGCGCCCCCACCAGCGCCCTCAACGCCGGCGTTGACCTGCCGGGTTCCAACACCCTCGCGGTCAACTCCGCCGCGACGATGGCCAGTTTCGCCCTCGGCGGGATCGGCAACTGGACGATCAACGGCGGCGGCTCGCTCAGCGCCGGGCAGATGTCGTTTGGCAGCACCGGCACGACCACGGTCAACGTTCCGTTGTCCGGCGCGCTGAGCGTCAGCGCCGGCACGGTGAACATCGACGGCGGGTTGAGCGGCGGCCTCGCGGTCACCGGCAACACGGTGCTGAACCTCAATTCCCCCCTGAGCGGCTCGGGCGGAATTACGGTCAATTCAACGGCGTATCCGGCCTTGGCCGTCACCGGCCAGCAGAATTACCTGGGCACGACGACGATCAACGGCGGCTACGTGACGGTCAACGGCAACACCGGCGACACCAGCGACCTCGGGGCCGGGACGATCACCCTGGACAACCTCACGGGCAGTGCGTACTTGACTCTGACAAACGCGACGATCGGCGCGGGGACGGCCGGTTCGGAACTCTACGTCGAAAGCGGCTACAACGTCCAGGGATCGGGCACGATCAACCGTTCGGTTGAGTGGAAGTACGCCCCCTACCTGATCGTTACCGGCAGCGGCTTGACCATCAACGCCTCCCCGGGCGCGACCAACGCCTTGACCATCGACTCCAGCGGCCAGCTTTTCGAAGAGGGCAGCGGTCCGCTCACGATCAACGGCAACGTCTGGGCCAACGCCAACGCGCAAGTCACTATCTACGGCAACACCACGATCAACGGGAATTTCTCCTCAGCCGTCGGCTCGTCTTTGAACCTGTCTACCGGAGGCACCCTGACGGTCTCCGGCTTGACCACCGCTAACCTTAGCGGCGCCGGGACGTTGAATGCCTCCGGCGGCCTTATCCTCCCCATCGCCAATATCAGCTTCGACCCGAATGCATACCAAAGTAACGGGTGGCCCAACAACAACCCCGGAAGCCCGAAAAGCACCGTCACCAACACCCTCAACGTCGCGGGGACGTTCGGCATCCAGAACGGCTGGATGACCCTCGCGAACGAATCCCAGATCCCCAGTTCCGTGACCAACCTCGCCCTGGGCGGCCCGGGTTCGACCGGCGGCATTTGGGTCGACAGTCAGGGCAGCAGCTCCAGCCCGATCACCCAGTCGATCACCCTTTCGGGCGAGGGCGGCGTGTTCACGGTCAATTCCTGGACCGGCTGCGGCTGGACCGGCTGCGGTGCGGCGAACACCCCGTTTGACGGCGTGATCTCCGGCACGGGCAACCTGTTCCTCCTCGCCGGTTACGCCCAGACCTTCGAGGGCACGGCCAACAACACCTACACAGGCAACACGTATGTCCTGGGCTGGGCTAACGTCCTGACCAGCGCGAGGGCGCTCAACGGCAACGTGACCGTCGCGCCGGGCGAAAACCTGTCGCTCACCAGCGCCAACAACCTCGATCCGACCAAGGCCGTGACCGTCGGCAGCATCCAGTTCGCCTCCCCGCAGATGGACTTCATGGGCGGCGTGGGTGTGCTCACCGACTTCGTTCCGAATATCAGTTCCAGTTCCTCGGGCGCGCTGACCCTGGAGTCCAATTTGCCCAACCAGAACTACTCCAGCGGCCTCACCGGCCCCGCCGTCAACGCCGCGCTGGCCGTCGGCTCCGCGCCACTGGGCAACGGCTACATGTACATCAGCAACCCCAACGTCCAGGGCGGCCGCAACGGATGGGGCGAGGTCTTCACCGGCTCGTCGCTCCAGCCGGACGTG
>CAZYDC010000064.1:0-14066 GCA_964646065.1 uncultured Planctomycetaceae bacterium
TGGCGCCGTACGACGCGGCCCGGCTGGACGGTCGAATCGCGGGCAAGGTGCCCGTGCGGGATTTCGTGCGGGACTACCTCATCCCGCAATGCAAGGAGCTGATCGACAAGTACGACCCGGACCTGCTCTGGTACGACGGCGAGTGGAAGCTGGCCGCCGAACAACGCGGCACCAGGGAGTTGGCGGCGTACTACTACAACCGAGCGGCCGGTCGAAAGGACGTGGCCGTGAACGACCGCTACGGCGACTGCCCCGAATCTCGCGGCCGCCACGGCGACTTCTTCACCAGCGAGTTCAACGTGGAGCGGCTCCAGTCGCGGGAGCACAAGTGGGAAGAGTGCCGATCCATCGGGCGGCACTACGGATACAACCGCGAGGTCACGGATGGCGACGTGCTTTCGCCCGCCGGCCTGGTTCACATGCTGGTGGACATCGTCAGCCGCAACGGGAACCTGCTGTTGCTGGTGAACCCCACCGGCTCCGGGGCGCTGCTGCCGATGGAGTTGGCGAGGCTCCAGGCGGCGGGGGAGTGGCTGCGCGTCAACGGCGAGGCGATCTACGCGACGCGGCAGTATCGGCCGGCGGTGCAGGCGCCGGTGTCGGCGGCGGCCGGGGCCGGCGAGCGGGCCGGGAAGTCCGTCCGTTTCACGGCGAGCAAGGACGGCAGGTTCGTCTACGCGATCGCGCTGGCCTGGCCGGGCGACACGCTGGCGCTGCCTGGCGTGCAATGCCGCGACGGCGCCGCCGTCACGATGCTCGGGGTCGAGCGGCCTCTGCAATGGTCGCGCACCGGCGATTCGAGGGGCGGCCTGAAGGTCGAAATCCCCTCCGGCCTCGCGCAGAACCGTCCGTGTGAGCACGCGTGGGTTTTGCGAATTCCGCAATAGACCGTAGGGCATGCAACTTTGGCCCGAAGGGCCGTTGCACGCGGAAGGGCGACTGGACAAGGTCGGTCGGCAAGCCTTCCGCGTGCAACGCGCTGCCGTGCATCTGGAGCGCAGCCGCATGGTGAGGGCCACTCTGCTGGCGGTCTTTTGGTCGCCGACCTGGAGACCGACTGCATCGCCAAGCTGGATGTGGACCCCCGCCCTGGTCAAAGACATAATCGCAGAGGCGAGGAAAGGCACGAGGACACGTGCGATCCTTGGCATGGGCGGCACACTATTCCGACTCGACAGGCTCCCCCGATCCTACTTCTGACCGAACTGAATGACCAGACCGCCCCCGATAATGAGAGCCAAACCCAGCCACGTCGAAACTGGGACGGTCTCCTTCAAGACGATCCGGCCCCAGAGAATGGCCACCGCCGCAAAAAAGGCAACGTAAACCCCAAGCAACTTCGACAAGTCCCATTTCACTAAATTGACCAGCACACCGTATGAAGCCAACATAACGCAACCGGGCACGATCACGGCCCAGCCGCCGCCGCGCAGTCCTTTTCGAATCACGGCGTCACCGGAAACTTCAAGGATTGCGGCTCCAATCAGCATAGGCCATATCAGGAATTTCATAAGCAACCAGTATAGCCAATAGGCGGCCAAGGCCGTATCCCATTTCTATGCAGGTCCTCCCAACAGCATTCCGTAGTGACACGGCGGCAGCCTGCGGTTCAATGGCAAGCGTAAACGACGGTGAAGTTACCGTTTGCACATTTGACGTAGGCAGATGAGATTAGTCCGGTTCCAGCCCCTCTGCCGGTAGAATCGCAAGGCGGGTTTGTTGGTCTTGTCGGCCAGAAGTTGCATGCGCCTGATGCCGCGAGCTTTCGCCCATCGCTGCACTTCCAGCATGAGCTTGCCGCCAATGCCTTTTCGGCGAACGGCGGCCTGGACGACCACGTCCTCCACGACGGCGGCCTCGCCGCCTTCGGCCGTGGATATGACCACCTGGGCCGAGCACATGCCGACCACTTGGCGGTTCAGTTGGGCCACCCACACGCGGCGGTTTTCGCCACCCTGGAGCATCCGCAGCAGGCCGCGCCGGTGTCGCGGAGGATCAAACTCGAAGTCCGTCTCGATGGTGAACAGTTCCCGCAAGAGGCCCACAAGGGCATCGAGATCGCTCTTGCGCCCGGGGCGGATCATGACCGTATCCATGCGCCCTCGCAGGGTGGCCGTTTTGCCGGTGCGGTCTGGATCGAGACGGCAGGCGAGGCCTGCCGATATGACGCGTTTGCGCCTGGCAGGGACGGATCGCCCGGCCAGACGCCGGTCGCGCTGGCCTTGAACATCGCCCAGACGCGTTGCCCGGGCGCCAGTTGCATATCGGCCAGCGCCTGGGGGGTGACTTCAACCAGCAACTCGACGCCAACGTCTACGATGCACAGCGCCCGGCGCGATGGTTCCAGCACGCGGACCAGTCGGCCGGGGAGTTGGTTCTGCATGGACAGATGCTCCACGGGACCGCGGGCCAGCGCGATGTCCTCGGGGCGAAGGACAGCCCAGGCCTCGGACCCGACCTCTGTGCCCGAGCACGCGGAGGCTTTGATGAAAACTTCTCGCTTGTCCCGCGCGACCGCAGAGCCGTTCTCGTCCAAAGGCATCAGCGTGGTTATGCCCCCGGCCTCGGGGCAACTGACGACACAACGAAGCACATTCGCGAGGTCTCCCGTTCGCAGCAGACGGCGCGAGGCCTCGTCCCGCAGCAACTGGGCATAGTGTCCGTGCGCTGCCACCGCCCCGCTCTCCATCAAAAGGAGCCTATCGGTGAGGCAGAGAATTTCGCCCAAGCTGTGACTGACCATGAGGATCGGGATGTTCGCCTCCCGCTGCACGCGGCAAAGAAAGGGAAGAATCTCCCGCTTGAGAGTCGAATCGAGCCCCGACAGAGGCTCGTCCAGCAGGAGCAGACTCGGCGAGCTCAACAGCGCCCTGCCCAAGGCCACTCGCTGGCGCTGCCCGCCCGAAAGCCGGTTGGGCGGCTCGTCGAGCAGTTCGGTCAGTTCCATCAATTCCGCGACCTGCGGCAGGCTGAACCGCCGGAGGCGGCGAGGCAGAAGCGACAAACCGTATTGCAGATTGCCGCGAACCGAGTAGTGCGGAAACAACCGCCCGTCCTGAAATACCAAAGCGGTGCGTCGCCTGTGCGGCGGAATGTTAATTCCCCGCTCGCTGTCAAAGAGCGTTTCGCCCTCCAGCACGACCCGCCCGGCCGTGGGCTTGAGCAATCCCGCGAGGCAGTGCAGCATCGTGGTCTTGCCCGCGCCCGAGCGGCCGAAGACGCCGGTCGCCTGGCGGCCCAGCGCACAGGCGACGTTAAGCTCGAAGGATCCGCGGCGAAGTTGTATGTCAATTTCCAGCATGGTCAAGCCACCGCCAGGCGTCTGCGCAGACGTCCCGCCAGCATCTCGGACACCAGCAGCGCCCCCAGCGACAGGCCCAGCGAGGCCAGCACCAGCGTCATGGCCGAGGACTCGCCGCCCGGGCAGGAGATCAGCGAATAGATCGCCAGCGGCAGCGTTCGCGTTTGGCCCTCGATGTTGCCGACGAAGGTGATGGTGGCGCCGAACTCGCCCAAGGCTCGCGCGAAGGCCAGGACCAGTCCGCTGACCACGCCCGGCAGCGCCAGGGGCAACGTGACGGTGGCGAAGACGCGAAGCGGGGAGGCGCCCAGCGTGGCCGCCGCCTGCTCCAGCCGAGCGTCGGCCAACTCGATCGCCAGCCGCACCGCCCGCACCATCAACGGCATGGCCATGATGGCGGCCACAACGACCGCGCCCTGCCATGTGAAAGCCAGGTGAATGCCCATCGTGTCGAGCCATCTCCCGACGGGACCATACCGGCCCAGCGCCAGTAGGGCCAAGTAGCCAATGACGACCGGCGGCAGCACCAGCGGCGCATGCACCAGTGCGTTCAGGACATTCTTACCCACGAAATTCCGCCTCGCCAGCAGCCAGCCCAAGGCGATGCCGGGCACCGTCACCGCGGCCACGCACCCCAGGGCCACCTTCAAGGACAACATGACCGCCGGGCCGATCTCCTGTGTCGGCGCGGGCGATGTCGCCGCGCCCGTGGCGGCCGTCTTGGGCACAACAATGAAACCGTGCCGGAGGAAGACCTGCCTCGCCGGTTCGCCTCGCAAGGCCTGGAGGAAACGCTCGGCCGCCGGCGATGCCCCGGCCGTCAGAGCCACCGGATAGAGGATTGGCTTGTGCGAATCGGCTGGGAAGACGCCGATCACGGTGACCTTTTTCGACGCGGCGGCGTCGGTCGCAAAGACGATACCGACGCTTGCCTCGCCGACTTCCACCAATCGCAGGGCCGACCGCACGTCGGCGGCCGGGGCGAGCCGGCCTTTCAAGGCATCCCACCAGCCCAGGCTCTCCATCGCCTGCTGGGCGTACTTGCCCGCCGGCACATTCGATGGATCGCCCACGGCCAGGCGGCCCTTGAAACACGAGGCCAGGTCGAAGCCCTTTTCCATTTTTGCGGTCATGGGTCCATCCTTGCCGGCGATCAACACCAACTCATTGCCCAGCAGGTCCAGGCGGCTGCCTGTGCGGAGAAGATTCTTACCGGCGAGGTAGTCCATCCATTCCTGGTCGGCCGACAGGAAAACGTCGGCTGTGGCCCCCGCCTCGATCTGCTTGGCCAACGTTGAGCTGGCCGCGAAGTTCAGGCGGACCTCGATCCCCGTATCGCGCCGGAACTGATCGGTGATTTCGCCCAGGGCCTCGGTGGTGCTGGCCGCCGCAAAGACCGTGATCGCCTGCGGCGGGGCCTGCTCGCCCTCGCCATGGCGCTTGCAGCCGCACAGGCAAAGCATGCCCGTCGCAGCCGCCACCAGGACCGTCAGGAAAACATATCTCACGTTCTCGTTGTGCGGGATTGAGTTCATATTCATTCTCTCTGTAACTTCCGGTGGATTTCGTACAGTTCCTGGGGCGTCAGCGCCCGCCCCAGATCGACGGCCTCCTCACGAACCGCCTCCAGCAGAAAGCTCGCCTCCTCGTCCGTCAGTTGGATGTCGAATTCCTTCATCGCCTCTCGCAGTCCCGACCGTCCGCAGTGTCGGCCGATGGCCGGAGGTCCGCTTTGGCAACCCACCTCGACCGGGTCGAAAGGCTCGTAGCTTCGTCGGTCGGCCAACTGCCCGCGAACGTGAATGCCGGATTCGTGACGGAAGACGCCATAACCCACGATAGGCTTCTGGGGCGGCAGATTTCTACCGCTGGCCTTGGCGACCCGTCCGCAGAGCTCCGCCAGGCCTCGTGTCTGGACGGTCGCGGGGATTTTCAGCGAGACGACCGCCGCCATCACGACCTCTTCCAGGGCGGCGTTTCCCGCGCGTTCGCCCAGGCCATTAACGGTGACGTCCACGCTGGCGGCCCCGGCGGCCAGGGCGGCGATCGTGTTGGCCGTGGCCATGCCCAGATCGTTGTGTCCGTGGAACCCCAGCGGCAGGTCCGGCCAGGAGGACCGCAGGATTCCGAAAACTTCGCCCACTTGAAGCGGGTTCCACACGCCCACGGTGTCGGCCAGGCGAAGGCGGTTGACGCCCAGGCCCCGCGCCAGTCGCGCCAGGGCGGCCAGGGCTTCGGGCGCCGCCCGCGAGGCGTCCTGCGCGCCGATCGAAACGAAGTCGAACAGCCGCCGGGCATAAGGCACCAATTCGGCGATCCGCTCCAGGGCCCAGGCGATGTCTTTGCCCATCGCGTCAAGCTGAATGCCGGACAAGGGCACCGAGATATGCACGGCCCGCAGGCCGCAGTCGGCCGCAAGGTCAATGTCCTCCCGCCGGGCGCGGCACCAACCGCTGACGCGGCAGGGCAAGCGCATGGCCACGATATCGCGGATGCACCGGCACTCCTGAGGGCCCATCGCGGGGGTGCCCGCTTCCAGTTCCTGCACGCCCAGCTCGGCCAGCGCCTCGGCGATGGCCAATCTGTCGCGAGTCGAGAACACCACGCCGGCCGCCTGCTCGCCGTCGCGCAACGTGGTGTCCACCAAATCGAACGGGACTGGATTGTGGTTCGATGCGATCATGTTCGCCTCGTCTATGCAAGCAGGTGTTCCGGCACCGGCTGGCCTTGCTCAAGGCCCTGCAAAATGGCGTCGAGCTTTTCTTCGGTCACTTCACCGTACCACCAGCCCTGCGGATACACGACCATCGCCGGACCCTTGGTGCATATCTTGAGGCAGCCGGTGCTGGAGACCTGGGCATTGAGGCCGCGGTCGACGATCTCGTTCTCCAAATACTGGAGCAGATCGACCGCGCCCTTCTTGTTGCACACGCCCTGCGGCCCACCGGTCAGGCGGAAACTGTTGCAGACCAAAATGTGATACTGCGGTTTGTCCATGACGTTCTCCTGAAGAAAAAAAGAAATAGGCACCAGGCAATAGGCACTTGGCACTAGGCAATAGGCACCAGGCAAAAGCAAGACACGGCGAAGAGGCTCTTTGTTCTTTCTTTCTAGTGCCTATTGCCTAATGCCTCGTGCCTGCTCAATCGCAGCCGTCGCCTCCACCGCCGCACGCGCTGCCGCAGCCGCGGGCGGGCGAGCGAACATCTCGGCCGCTGTAAATATCTTCCAATGCCGCGTCGATCAGGCCTTCCATCAACACCACGCGCAGGCCGTGGTGGTCCAGAACCATTTGCGGCGTCGCGCCGGCAGCGCTAGCCAGTACCGCGCGGCAATCGTGCAATGCCTCGGCCAACTTCATCCAACGATGCGCCCCGCCGCCCGATTCCGGGGCCGGACGCCTTCCGATCAGGGCGAAGCCCGACTCGGTGCGCCCGAAGACCCAGAACTCTTCCGCGTGCCCCAGGTGTTGGTTGACCAGCAAGCCTTCCTGCGTGGCCACGGCGACGTAAGGCCGGTCGTCCGGCGCTTGCGGCGGCTTGGCGGCGGACTGGCGAAGCAACTCGATCGTTGCGTCCGAAAGGCTCTCGCCCAAAAGCCCGGCGGCGTCAGCCCGGCAGCGGGCGCAGTGACGCATCTGCGGCAGGTGTTGCGCGGCCTCCGCGCGGACGCGGTCCATCAACTCCGCCGTCGGGGCCGGCGTCGATTCCATCGCCGTCCCCGCCACCGGATAAAGGGCGATGCAATTCTGAATGTCGGCTCCAAGACGGGCCAGTTCCGCGCTCAGTTCGCCCACGTGCGCATCGTTGACGCCGGGGACGATGATCGTGTTGATCTTGACGACCAGGCCCGCCCGCTTGAGCGCGGCGACGGCCTCCAGTTGTCGCGCGATAATGAGCCTGGCCGCCTCCAGGCCACGGTACAGCTTGTTGCCGTCACGCGCCCACGCGTAGATCGGCGCCGCCACCTCGGGCCTTATTGCGTTGATCGTGATCGACACGTGGCTGACCCGCAACTCGGCCAGTTCCCCGACGTGCGGCAGCAGTTCCAAGCCGTTGGTCGCCACGCACAGCAGCAAGTCCCCGTGCGACTGCCGCACCCGCCGCAGGGTCTCAAGCGTTTCGGGGGCATTGGCGAACGGGTCGCCAGGCCCGGCGATGCCGACCACCGCGATTCGCGGGTCACGCTGAAGCATCTTATCGACGTACTGTGCCGCCTGGGCTGGGCTGAGCAACACGCTGGCCACACCCGGGCGCGACTCGTTGACGCAGTCGAACTGGCGATTGCAGAAGGCGCACTGAATGTTGCACCGCGGCGCGACCGGCACGTGCAGACGGCCGAACGTGTGCCGTTGGCTGTCGTCGAAGCACGGATGTTTTTTCAAGTCCAATGACATCGTTCGATTCCTCGGCGGAAGGCACTTGGCACCAGGCAGTAGGCACTTGTAAGAAACAACAAAGAGCCTCTTCGCCGTGTCTTGCTTTTGCCTGGTGCCTATTGCCTATTGCCTTCTTCACATGTAGCTGTAGCCCACGGGCGAGGAGGCCTGCTTGGCCTCAATCAGCGCGTTGGCGGCGCGGTCCAACAATTGCTGGGCGCCGCGATAACCCAGGTGCAGCAGCCGGGCAGCGCCCAGGCGGTCGTGGATGGGAAAGCCCACCCGCACCAGCGGCCGATCCAGGCGGCGGGCCATCGCGTAACCCTTGCTGTTCCCGACGACCAGGTCCACCTTCAGATCGCCGGCGGCCTGCTCGATATCCGCGAAGTCGGCGCCTTCCATCACCGTCGCGTCCGCAAGCTGCGGGGCGAGGGCCTGAAGGGCGCCACGCATCCGGCCGCTGCGGCCGCCCGAGGCGCACAGGACGGGCACGATGCCGGTCTCGCTGAGCATCGCGGCCAGGCCGACGACGAGATCCTCCTCGCCGTAGATGACCGCGCGTTTTTCCATCACGTACTTGTGCGCGTCGGCCAGCGAGTCGATCAGGCGCTGCCGTTCCTCCACGTGTTTGGCGGGTACCGCGCGACCCGACAGCCTCGCCAAGAGCGCCATGAAGTCGTCGGTCCGGCTGACGCCCATGGGCAAACCCATGCGGTGCAGCGGCACCTGGCAGTAGTGCTCCAGGTGAGCGCCGGCCGTTCGCGCGGGCTCGAAGGTGGAAGAGAACTCCACCGTCGCCAGCGCGGATCCCATGCGGCGAAGGTCCTCCAGCCTCGTGCCACCGGGTGGGATGAGTTGGTATTCGCTCCACGCGCCGCCGTCGAGCGTGTCGGAGTAGTCGCTCAGCAACGTGGCCGGCAACGCGAAATCGGCTAACAGTTCCTTCAGATATCTCAGGTCCGCGGGGGAAACCATTCCCGGAAGCAGATTGATGTGGCCGCCCGGCGGTTCCTGTGGCACCCCCAAGTCCGCTTTGGGGTGTCCGGATCGTACGCATCCACCAAGACACCCCCAAGCGGACTTGGGGGTGCCACCAATCGGCGTTCCCGGTTGGGCCAGCGCTTCCACGACCGCACGCAGGGAGTCCATGAAGCCCTCGCTATGCGTGCCGCGATAGCTGGCCGTGGATACCTTAACCAGTTCGGGCGCCGGCAACCCCGGTGGTGGCTGATACTGGCGGATGAAAGACTCCACGTCGTCGCCGATGGTCTCGCTCAGGCAGGTGGTGGCGATGCCGATCATCGCCGGGCGGTACTGGCGGATCACATTGTCCAGCGCCGTGCTGAAGCTCTGGGCGCCGCCGAACACCGCGGCCGACTCGGTGAAGTTCGACGAGGCGATGTCCACCGGCTCCTTGAAATGGCTGATCATGTAGCGGCGGATGTAGGTCGAGCAGCCTTGCGAACCGTGCAGCAGCGTGATCGCGCCTTCGATGCCCTTGAAGGCCAGGCACGCGCCCAGCGGGGCGCAGAGCTTGCAGGCGTTTCGCGTGGAGGAACCTGTATCGTTGGCTTCAATCATGACCGGCCTCCTGCGGGATCTTGCCGTCTCGGAAAGAATTTCCAGACCGGGCTGGCGACCGAACGATAGACCTCGCGGGCAAAGTTGACCATGCCCGCAAAGCCCGCCAGCGGTTCCTTGCGCTCGTGGTTGTGGTCGCAAAACGCGACGCCCAACTTGTAAGCGATCGGCCGCTCCTTCACGCCGCCGATGAGCAGGTCCACGCCCAGGTCTCGCACGAACTTGGCCAACTCCAGCGGATTGGTGTCGTCCACGAGGACGGCATCCTCGTCGCACAACTCGCGGAGTTGTTGGTAGTCGTCCTTGTTGCCGGTCTGCGAACCGGCCAGGACCGTCTTGATGCCCAGCGTGCGGAGCGACCGAACGAGCGAGAAGGTCTTGAAGGCGCCGCCGACGTAGATGGCCGCCCGCTTTCCGGCCAGGGCGCGGCGGTACGGTTCCAGTTGCGGTAGCGCGGCGGTCACTTCGCGGCGAACCAGTTCGCGGGCGCGGTCGAGCATCGCCCGGTCGGCGAAGTGCTCGGCCACGTCGTACAGGGCCTTGGCCATGTCCTCCAGGCCGAAATACGAAACGCGAAGGAACGGGATGCCGTAGATTTCTTTCATGCGCTGGGCCAGGCGAGTCATCGAGCCTGAGCACTGCACCAGGTTAAGTTGCGACCCGTGGGCGCGGCGGATGTCGTCCACCCGGCCGTCGCCGGTGATGGTCGCGCCGACCTCCAGGCCCATTTCCCGGTAATATTCGCGGATGATCCAGGTCTCGCCCGCCAGGTTGAAGTCGCCCAGGATATTGATCCGCGGCGCAAGCGCCGGTGCAGGCTCGGCCGTGCCCACCAGCTTCAGCAGGGCCTCGCAGGCCGCCGCGTAACCGTCTTTTTTCGTGCCCTTGAAACCTTCCGAATGCACGGGCAGCACGGGGATGCCCTTCTCGGCAGCCACGCGCCGGCAGACGGCCTCGACGTCGTCGCCGATCAATCCGACAATGCAGGTGGCGTACACGAAGGCGGCCTTGGGGGCGTACCGGCCGATCAGTTCCGTCAGGCAGCGATAGAGCTTTTGCTCGCCGCCGAAGATCACGTCCATTTCCTGAAGGTCGGTGGAAAAGCTCATGCGGTGAAGCTGCGGGCCCGACGAGATGGAACCGCGAATGTCCCACGTGTAGGCCGCGCAGCCGATGGGACCATGCACCAGGTGCAGGGCGTCGGCGATGGGGTAGAGCACCACGCGCGATCCGCAGAATACGCACGCCCGCTGGCTGACCGAACCGGCCAGGCTGGCCTTTTCGCAGGCGATGTCCGACGCCTGCGTACCGCCCAGGGAGACCTGCGGTTTGCGTTCTTTCAGGATGTCGATCATGGTCAACTCCAGTGTCCGGAGGCGGCGGTCAGGGATGGCCGCCACCCATAACTCCTACATCACCAGTTCGACGCTCTCTTCTTTGCAGTTGCGGTCCTGGTGGTCCATCAGCGCGCTGAGGATCTGCTCCAGCAACCTCATGCCGCCGCGATAGCCGACGGTCGGGAAAAGCTGGTGCCCCACGCGGTCCATGATCGGAAAACCGTGGCGGACCAGCGGGATGTTCTCGTCGCGGCTGATGTACTTGCCGTACGTGTTGCCGATGAGCAGGTCCACCGGCTGTTCCTTGATCCACTGGTGCATGAGAAACATGTCCGCGCAGGAGCCCTGGCGGCATCGGTAGCCCTCGACGCGGCCAGCGAGGACCGTGGCGATGCGTTCCTCGAAACGTTTGCCCGGTGTGCCGGTAACCAGGTACACCGGTTTCATGTCCAGGTCGCTAAGGAACTCGGCCAGCGAAACCAGTTGGTCGGGGTCGCCCCAGAGCGCCACGCGTTTGCCGTAGAAGTACTGGTGCATGTCCGTGACCAGGTCCACCAGGCGGCCGCGCTGCTCCATGATGGAGGGCGGCACGTCCACGTGTGCGATTCGGCGGAGCGTATCGACGAACCGGTCGGTGCCCCGCAGGCCGATGGGCAGGTCCAGCACCTCGGCGCGGACTTTGCATTTGGTGTCCAGTTCGCGAGCGGCCGCCTCGGACGTGGTCGGCCCCAGAGCAACGGTAACCTGGCTTTCGCCGACGGTCTTGAGCTGCTCGACCGTCACGCCGCCGGCGGGATACATTTCGTGCCGTCCCGTTTGGGGCGTGTCCAGCACGCCGGAGGTGTCGGGGAACATCACCGACGACACGCCCATCTCGGTGGCCAGCGATTTGATCTCGCGCATGTCGGCGGGCTCGACCCAGCCGGGGATAATGTTGATCTGTTTGCGCGGCGAGGAAGGCGCGGCGGCGAAGTACGTCACCATGGCCTTGACCATGTTGGAGAAGCCCGTCACGTGCGAACCGACGTAACTGGGCGTGTTGGCGTGGATGACGTACTTGCCGGGAGGAACCTTGCCCTCGTCCTGCGCCTTTCGGATGATCTGCGTAACGTCGTCGCCGATCGTCTCGCTCAGGCAGGTGGTGTGGACGGCGATCACCTGCGGATCGTAGATCGAGAAGATGTTCGTGATGGCCTGGAGCAGGTTCGCCTGCCCGCCGAAGACGCTCGAGCCTTCAGTGAACGAACTGGTGCCGGCCATCACCGGTTCCTTGTAATGCCGCGTGAGCGTGCTGCGATGGTAGGCGCAGCATCCCTGGCTGCCGTGGCTGTGCGGTAGACAAGAGTGAATTCCCAGGGCCGCGTACATGGCCCCGATGGGTTGGCAGGTCTTGGCCGGATTGACCGTCAATGCGGTGCGTTCGACGACTTGGGAAGTTGTGTGTCTGAGCAGCATGGACAAGGCTCCGTTTCTTGCGTTCGTGTCAAGGACTCTAACAAAACGTAGCATGGGCATCTTGCCCATGAGTCTCACGGGCGTCCCGCCCGTGCTTGCTGTTTCTTCTCTTTCTTATGTGGGCCAAGAACAACAACAACAAAAGCGAAGACACGGGCAAGATGCCCATGCGACTCACGGGCGAGACGCCCGTGCTACGGGTTCTCGGGGCGTCTTACGGTCGCGCGTAGGTGGCCGTCAAATGCGGCGTGGATTGCCAGGGCGCCTGGATCATCTTCCAGATGCGGGCGCTGACCATCCGGTCGATCTCGCGGTAAAAGTTGACCGCGCCGCCGAAGCCCGCGTAAGGGCCGCCGTAGTCGTAGCTGTGAAGCTGCTTGCAGGGCACGCCCATCTTCTGGACGGCGTACTTCTCTTTGACGCCCGCGCAGAAGATCGCCGGCTTGTAAATCTCGATGAGGCGCTCCGTCTCGTGCTGGCTGATGTCATCGACCACCAGCGCCGCTGGATCCATCTCGGCCATCATGCCCGCATAATCGCTGAACTCGTAGCCGGCGGTCTTTAGAGCCTGGAGTTCGGCCTCGGTCTTTCTGGGGCGGTACAGTTTCTCGTCGCGTTCGACGTGCAGCACCTCGATATTCCGGCTGTCGGCGTCCACCTTGATGTCCGGCAGCACGCGGCGGCCCTCGTAATCGTCGCGGTGGGCGAACTCGTATCCGGCGGCGATGGTCTTCATGCCGATTTCTTTGAAGAGATCCTGGTAATGGTGCGCCCGGCTGCCGCCGACGAACAGCATGGCCAGCTTGCCCTCGGTTCGCTTGCGGACGTCGTCCGCGGCGGCCTGGACGGCGGGCATCTCCTGGGCGATGACCGCCTCGATGCGGTCCGTGAGTTCCTTGTCGCCGAAGAACTGCGCGATCTTTCGCAGGCTCTTGGCCGTGCCCTGGGCTCCGATGAAGTTCACCTTCACCCAGGGAATGCCGTATTTGGTCTCGATCATCTCGGCGACGTAGTTGATGGACCGGTGGCACATCACGCAGTTCAGGTCGGCCATGTGGGAGTTGGCGAACTTGTCGTACGTGCTGTTTCCGCTGAAGGTGCTCACCAGCGTCAGCCCGCAGCGGTCGAGGATTTCCTCGATCTCGAAAGCGTCGCCGCCGATGTTGTACTCGCCCAGGACGTTGATCTTGAACTTGCCCTCCACCGGCGTGTCGTTCAAGCCGATCACGTGCTTGAAAAGCTGGTTGTTGGCGATGTGGTGCCCGGCCGACTGGCTGACGCCTTTGTAGCCCTCGCAACTGAAACCAAATACGTTGATGCCCAACTCTTCTTTCATCTGCCGCGAGACCTGGTGTACGTCGTCGCCGATCAGGCCGACGGGACAGGTGGCGAAAATACCGATGGCCTTGGGGTGGAAAAGCCTGTGGGCCTCTTCGATCGCGGCCCGGAGTTTCTTTTCGCCGCCAAAGATGATGTTCTCGTCCTGGAGATCGGTCGAGAAGCAGTACGGGATGAAGTTCTCCTCCGAACCGGGCTGGGGCCTGGTCTGGTTGCGGCGGGTCAGCCAACTGTAGAACCCGCAACCGATGGGCCCGTGCGTGAGGTTCAGGATGTCGCGCGTCGGGCCCAGCACCACGCCCTTGCACCCCGCGTACGTGCAGCCGCGCTGCGTGATGATGCCCGGAATCGTCCGCACGTTGGCTTGGACCTCCGGGGGGGCGGCCGGGTCGTTGACCAGGATCGACGAGGCCCGCTTGCGCGCCACCTTGGGCGGAAGGTCCTTCAGCAGCAGATGCTTCACCTCGTCAGGTTTGGGTAATTCTTTAACGTCCATAATGCAACTCCTCAAATCGGGTTTTTGAATGCATTCGCAGACAAGCCGCCTTCAAGGCCGCGCGCCCTGAACTACGTCGAGCCTTGATTGCATTCGACCTCTCCGGGATGACGCTGTTTCGCCGGCGCCTTGGGCCCGAGCCGCTCAGGCCGTCGCCTCGTCGACGGCCATGTCGCCCGC
>CAZYDC010000065.1:0-12575 GCA_964646065.1 uncultured Planctomycetaceae bacterium
CGCCGGGCTCCAGGTACGGCGCCACCGGCGAGAGATCCAATTCGTCGATCCTCGCGGCCGCCCCTTCGGAAAGCTCTTTCTCGACCTCCTCGGGCGACATTTTGCGAAGCTGGTTCTGCGAGATGTTCACGCCGAAGCGGCTCATGGCCCAGCTCGCCAGGCCCTTGAGGTCCCATTCCTCCTGCGGGGTGTCGGGGTCCATGTACTCGCCCAGCGTGATCGAAATGACGTTGGTCGCCTCCTCCTTGGCCGAGTTGCGGAGGCTCATTTCCAGGTCGGGCAAATCGGTCATCACGCTGGCGTGAATCTGGTCGTCCCGCAGGGGCACCTGAAGGTTCTGCCTGGCCCATTCGGCAATCATCCTGGCCGCGTACTTCCCGTCCAGGTAGCCGCCGACGGACTCCTCCACGGACTCCCGAAGCATCTTCATGACCAGGCCTTCGAGCCCGCGGCCTTCGAGGATCATCTGCCGCTGCGAGTAGAACGCGTGCCGCTGCGCGTCCATAACCTCGTCATACTCCAGCAGGTTTTTGCGGATTTCGAAATTGCGTTCCTCGACCTTCTTCTGCGCCCGCTCGATGCCCTTGGAAATGCGGCGGTCCTCGATGGCCTGCTCGCCGGACAGTCCCAGCCAGCCGAGCACCTTAAGCGTCCACTCGCCCGCGAACACGGACATCAGGTCGTCCCGTAGCGACAGGAAGAACCGGCTCGATCCGGGGTCGCCCTGCCGCCCGGACCGCCCGCGAAGCTGGTTGTCGATGCGCCTGGCCTCGTGACGCTCGGTGCCCACGATATGCACGCCGCAAGGCACGCTCACCGGACATTTCGTGCGGCCGCGCTCGGGGAAGTCCGCGTCGATTTTCGGTTTGTAGCAATGGCCGCACTTCGTGGACGCATTATATTGCGGACAGTGAATGCAGCATTTGGTCGAGCCGGGCGGGAAGAGGCTCTCGCCCTTGACGCCCAGTTCCGCCAGTTTTTCCGCCGGCGGGACCTTGCAGTTTTCCCACACCACGCCGGGGCCGAGCTTGATGTCCGTCCCGCGACCGGCCATGTTCGTCGCGATCGTCACGTTGCCGACCATCTGTTTGGAGCCCTGCTTGAGCGGATGCTGCTGCCCGGCCTTGGCGACGATGTCCGCCTCGCGCGCCGCGTTCTCGGGCCTGGCGTTGAGCAGTTCGTGCTCGATCCCGTAGGTTCGCGTGAGCATCTCCGAGAGCCGTTCCGATTTTTCCACGCTGGTGGTTCCCACCAGCACCGGCCTGCCGGATTTCGAGTGCTCGTTGACTTCCTCGACGATGGCCCGGTACTTGTTGTCCACGTCGGCGTAGATGCGGTCGTTATGGTCCACGCGGTTGACCGGACGGTGCGTGACCACGGCGGCAACGTCCAGCTTGTAAATCTTCATGAACTCGGTGGCCTCGGTCATGGCCGTGCCGGTCATGCCCGCGAGCTTCTGGTACATCTTGAAATAATTCTGGATGGTCACGGTGGCGATGGTCTGCGTCTCCTCCTTGACGCGGACCCGCTCCTTGGCCTCGACGGCCTGGTGCAGCCCGTCCGACCACTGCCGGCCTTCCATCAACCGCCCGGTGAACTCGTCGACAATGATGACCTCGCCGTTCTGCACGACGTAATCCTTGTCGCGTTCGTACACCAGGTGGGCGCGCAGGGCGTTTTCCATCAGGTGAGGCCATTCCATGTTCGCCCCGACGTAGAAGCTGCCCACACCGGCGATCTCCTGGGCGGCGCCCGTTCCCTCGTGCGTCAGATGGGCGGCCTTCTTATCCATCTGCACCTCGTAATACTGGGTCAGACCGGAAAGTTCGTTTTCCGCGGCAGCCAGTTGGGCCTCGACCTGGGCGAGCTTTTTCTCGGCGGTCTCGTCGCGGCCTTTTTCCAACTCGCCTTGCATCGCCTTCTGTTCGCGCTTGAGCGCCTGCACCCGCTTGTCCACCTGCTCGTAAGGCCGGTGGCGGGCAATCACGTCGCGGGCCACCGAATCGGCCTTGCGGAATCGCTCCGTGTCACCGTGCGCCGGGCCGGAAATAATCAGCGGCGTCCGGGCCTCGTCCACCAGAATGCTGTCCACTTCGTCGACGATGGCGAAGTCCAGCGAGCTCTGCACCTGCTCCTGAACGCTGCTGCGCGTGTTGTCCCGCAGGTAGTCGAACCCGAACTCGCTGTTGGTGCCGTAGGTCACGTCGGCCTGGTACATCGGCTTGCGGACCTGGTTGTCCATCTGGGCCTGGATGAACCCCACGCTCATGCCCAGCAGCTCGAAAATCGGTTTGGCGAACTCCGCGTCGCGGCGCACCAGGTAATCGTTGACCGTGACCACGTGGACGTGCATGCCGTCCAGCGCGGCCATGTAGATCGCCGGGTAGCAGGCGATGGTCTTGCCCTCGCCGGTGGCCTCCTCGGCGATCCAGCCTTCATCCAGGATCTGCCCGGCGGCAAGCTGCACGTCGAACTGGCGGTGGTTGCGAGCGCGGCGGGAGGCCTCGCGGATCATCGCGAACGCCTCGGCCTTCACGCCGCCGCGGCTGATCTTCTTGGCCGCGCGGAACGCGCGCAGTTCCAGCGAGCGGGCCTTGAGCTGCTCGTCGCTCAGAGCGCCGACCTGCTCTTCGAGCGGGTTGACCTGGTCTACAACAAACCTCATGCGGCTGCGAACGATTCGCTCGTTGCGCGTACCGCCGATGGCCTTGATAAACAATTTGCCTAGCAGTGAAATCATCCTATGAAGGTACCCAACCCGCGCTCTTTCTGCAAATTGTATTCAATACTTCTGTCGGGATTGGCATCGAAAAACGTCTGGACTTTCCTGGAAAATGGACTAAGATAGGTTGGTATTGAGGAGTTTTCACATGCAATTATTTACTGCCGTCATAGAACGAGATTCCGATACGGGGCTATAGGTTGGCTACATCCCAGGATTCCATGGCGCCCATTCGCAAGGCGAAACGGTCGAGGAGCTCGTTGAGAATCTTCGGGAGGTTGTGGGTATGCTGCTGGAGGACGGCCAACCGAAGCTCGACGCCGAATTCGTTGGAATTCAGAGCATCCGGGTGGCCTGACCGTGGGCAGAATACCGATCCTCAATTCTCAGGAAAAGTTCACATTCTTGGACCCCGGCAGGCTCACCGATGCCGATTTGGAATTGGTTCTGACGAAGACAACCCCAGCCGATCCGGTCAAGGGGTTTGTCCCTGGATACGAATTTGAAATGCGAACAATCGACAATCCAAATCCAGTTGGAATCGTTCGCTTGCGCATCGGGTCCGCGACACAGCTCCGCTATCCCGGTCACATCGGATATGAGGTGCAGCAAAGGTTTCGCGGGCACAGATATGCCGCCCGAAGCTGCCAACTGATTCTTCCCCTTGCCCGCGCTCACGGCCTTCGCGCGATCTGGCTGACCGTCGATCCGAACAATGTCCCGTCCAGAAGAACCTGTGAAATCCTCGGAGCAAGGCATGTCGAGACTATACGCATACCGAAGGATCATGAAATGTATGCTCGCGGCGCCCGATTTCGAAGACGGTATCGAATTGGATTGAAGAAATAGCCGCCTCCGGCTGGCGTTCAACATCACGCCCCGATTACGCGAACAACGCGCTCGCCGCCGGCTCGCGGCTAAACCGATTTGGTTCGTTTCAATCTTCGCCGTTGTCGTTACGCGCTACGCGCCACGCCCTACGGTTGTTTCGTCACGTCCCGGACCATCTCGTACGCCTTGTCGTAATTGTCCAGCAGGTGTCCCCAGTCGAACTGGTCGCTGGAGCTCTCGGCCTTGTTGCGCAGGTCGATTCGGTCGCGGCGTTCGAGGCGGCAGAAGCCGTACAGCCACTCGGCCAGCTCGCGCGACGACTCCTCGAACGAGCGATGCCGGCGATGCACCACGTACATGCCCCGCCCGCCGTAATCCGGCATGTTCTTCTGGAGGTAGGTTCCGAAACCCGCCAAATCGCTCGTAACGGCGGGGACGCCGCGGGCCACGCACTCCAGCGGCGTGTAGCCCCACGGTTCGTAGTAACTGGGGAAAATGCCCAGATGGCAGCCCCGGACGAACTGGTCGTAATCCATGCCGAACAGCGCGTCGGTGAACGACACGAAATCCGGGTGGTACACCACCTTGACCGGATCCTCCGGCCGATTCACCAGGCCGCACGTCCGCAATTGGTTGAGCACCTCGTCCCGCGAGTCGTCCTCCAAAATGTGCGTCACGATGGTCGGAAGGTTGCGGCTCTTCCAGGCCTGCACCACGCGCCGAAGGCGCAGCCGCCAGTAATCGTCTACCAGGTCCTCGTAATGCGGCGTCTGCCCCATGGCGGTGGCCAGGAACAGGTTTTGCCCGAACTGGTCCTTCATGGCGTCGCAGGTGCTGCGAATCTCCTCCATCACCGCGCGGCGGTTGAGCACGTCGGGATGGATCGACCGGAACGGCCGCTTGGTTACCAGGAAGAACACAATCGTCCGGTCGGTCGGCGTCTGCTTGAGCCGGTGGTTCAGCTTGGCCAGCGCGTCGATCGTCAGGTCGAAACCCTTGTTGCGGTACTCGTATCGCCCGCTGTTCACGAAATACAGCGTGCGGTCCAGATCGAACGTGTAGCTGGGGAAAAAGTGCGCCATCACGAACTTGTTGATCCGCTGTTTGTACAGCCGATGCAGGTTTTGAAATTCGTGCATCGCCGTGAACCGCTCGATGTTCACGCCGTTGGGCAGCAGGATGTCGGCCTTGCGCCCCAGCAGGTGCTGGCACTCGTAATCGGTGATCTCGCTGAGCGTGGTGAACACGTGCGCGCCGTGGGCGGCCGACCGCTCCAGTTGCACCTGGGCGTAAATGTTGAACCGCCGCGCGTCATCCTCCCAGTTCACGAACGGCAGGTGGTCGTAGAACCACGGATCGTTCATGGCCAGGAACCGCCCCAGCATCGTCGCGTGCGTGGTGAAAACAATCGACAGCGGCAGTTCCAGCCGCCTCAGCACCGGGATCGCGGTCGCCGCCATCCACTCGTGAAAGTGGGCGATCACCGGCCGCCGCCGCGACGGATGGTGCATGTACGCCGTGAGGAACTGCTCCACCATGTAGCCGAAGCACAGCACGTCGTCGTACAGCTTGTCACCGGCCGGGCTGGAGATGTGGTGGTGCTTCCAGAGCAGGAATTTGATCTGGTCGAGCTTGTCGTAGGCGCTGGCGTGTTCGAGCAGCACGACCTTGGGCCTGCCGGTAATCAGCCACGTGCCGAACCGCGCCTTGAGCCCTCGCTCGCGCAGGTCCTTGAGCACCTCGGCGATCCTGCCGGTCGGGCGCGACTCCTCGAACTCCGCGGGCGAACCGTCCGGGTCGTACGGGCCGATCAGGAAATAGCGGCTGCCCCAGCGCCGGATCATCTCCGGCGCTTTGGAGCGCAGCACCGAATAGATGCCGCCGACTTGTCGGCAGACCTCCCAGGCCACTTCAAACAGCAGCGGCTCGTGGGCAAATCCTACCTGCGCCAGCGACGAATTCTCCTGCGCGTCTTCCGAGGGCGGTTTGCTTGGACTCATGGGCAACATAATAGGTTGACCGCCTTCGATTGACAATCGACAAATCGTCGGCGTATAGACTCCGCGGGAGTCGGAACGGAAAATGGCGGTTGTTGACATCAGGGACAAGCGGCGCATAATAGAACGCGGTTAGGCGTATCGTAGACTTCGCCAAGACAAGGCCGAACAATGACCGACTTCCATTATACGACAAGGGATTCATGGAAAGCGATTTCCTCGCAGACGGTCTGGGTGTTCAAGGCCGGTCAGCCCCCCATCCCCGAATCGCATCCGTTTGGGGCTTATTTCACGACATTACCCGTTGGAACGCCGCGCCTGGCCAAATTGCTGCGGCTGCCGACAAGGAAAGTGGAGTGCTTCCTGTCGTTTCGAGATGTCGGAGATCTCTATCCGCTCCGGGGCGGGCGCGGAGATTTCATTTTCGTGAGCTATACTGATTATCCGGTGGCCGAAGAACGGCAACTTGCGCATGGCGCCCGAAGGGATTTTCCGGGAGGTGAAGCGTGATAGGCGGAGTCGATATCGTTGTTCCAACAAGGGCCAGCGCCGGCAATTCACTGATTGCCTCGCTCAGAATCATCCGACAGGCCTGGCCGACGGCCGTGATCGAAAACGCGCTGACCGGAGAGAAACTGGAATTGGGCAAAGACGTGCTGCTTCCTGACTCACTCACGGACCTTTTCGTTTATCCCAGCGCGCAAATTGCCGCACAGTGGGACGAATTGGGAGCCGAGCCTGAACTGGCGAACACCATGATCCACCTTCTTGTCCGTCGCGGTGAAATCACGGTCGTGGTGGACGACCCACGGATCGAGCCGATTCGCTCGATGCTCGCGGCCATTCGGGACGCGCTGCGCATGGACGTTTTCACAATTCGGGTGGACCACGCCGTGACAGGAGAGGCCGCATGAATCGCCCCTCGCCAGAAAACCTCGAACAACTGATCCGCGCCAGCGGGCAGGATTGGATGATCGATTTTCCCGGCCCCAAAGACGACGCGATTCGTCGCCTGCGGATGGCGATGGAGGCGGCGACCACCGAAGCCCAGCGGAGGCGACTTGCGGTCTCACTCACGGAAGAATCGCTGATCGGAATGTATGAGTCGCATCCTTATCAGGTGAACGCGTTCCTGCAAGCGATGGGCGCCACTCGCAACCCCAACATGCTGATCATGGTCTGGCGAATCATGCAGGGCATGACGGTGGCCAAGGTGGAGATGAGTTATCTGGCCAAGGAGAGATTCCGCCTACGAGTCGTGTTGAGTTCCCCTTACGGCGAACCTGAAGAAGCTTATGAGTCGCAGAACATCAACGATGCCTCGTTGCTGCGCCATTTCGGCATTATGACGATGGATGATAAACCCCTCTTCGACGGGTTCTATGCCTTGGACCTGGCAAAGCGCCCGGCAAAGACGGACTGACTTCGCTACCGGCAACCTAGAGTAAATCGACCCTGTCCTCATAAAAGGAGCTTTCTGTGGAAACAATGCTTGCCGCCGTATTGCACGACTTCAACGATCTTCGTCTGGAGCAGGTGCCTCGCCCCCAGGCGACCGAGCCCGGAGCGGTCCTGGTGCGGATCAAGGCCTGCGGTTTTTGCGCGACCGACTACAAGGCCATCAAGGGCATTCGGCGCAACGTAACATTCCCGGCGATTGTCGGGCATGAGCCCAGCGGCGTGGTCGCCCAGGTCGGCCCGAACGTGACGCACTTCAAGGTAGACGACGAGGTGATCGTCCAGCCGTCGGGGTATTGCGGTTTCTGCAAATACTGCCGCACGGGAGTGCCGCACTATTGCGAGCACGCCTTCACCACCGGCGGCGACGGCCCGGTCGACATCAGGCCTGGCGCGTTCGCCGAATACATGCTGACCATCGAAAGTTCCCTGCTGGCCAAGCCCAAGGGCATTTCGTTCGACGCCGGCGCGCTGACCGAGCCGCTGAGCGGCGCCTGGAAGGGCGTCATCCAGTACAGCGAAATGAAGGTCGGCGAGGACGTGGTGATTATCGGCGTGGGCGGCATCGGCCTGTTGTGCCTGATGGTCGCCAGGGCCGCCGGCGCCGGCAGGCTGATCGCGGTGGACACCAGCGCGCTGGCCCGGCAGAACGCGCTGAAGCTCGGGGCCACGCACGCGGTCGATCCATCGGACGGCAAGGGCAAGGAGAAGGTGTATGAGATCCTCCCGGACGGCCCGGACCTGGTCGTCGAAGCGGCCGGGCCGATCGCGGCCGTCAAGCTCATGGTCGATCTGCGGCGGCGCGGCACGCGGTGGAACGTGTTCGGCATCACCACGCACGAAAAGTTCGAGCTCGACGGCGGGCTGACGCACTTCCTCGAAGGCCGGATGGACGCCAGCTTCGGCACCACGCCGCTGGCCATGTCCAACGCCGTCCGCCTCATGGAAACCCACCTGGTCGATGTGGAGAAAATCATCAGCCACCGCTTCCCGCTGGAGAAAATCCACGACGCCGTCCAAATGCAATCAACGCCGGACCACAATAAAATCGTCATTAACCCGTGAGCAATATGAAAGCTATCGTCAACACCGCGCCCGGCAAGCTGGAATTCCTTGACCTGCCCACTCCGCAGCCGGGGCCGGGACAGGTTCGCATCCGCGTGGCTGCCTGCGCCATCTGCGCTACCGACCTGCTGATGATCGCCGGATGGGAACGCACCGGGTTCCCGTCGATTCCCGGCCACGAATGGGCGGGCATTGTGGACGCCGCCGGCCCGGGCGTGGACGCGTCGCTGGTAGGAAAGAAATGCGTCGCCGAGAACGTCTGGGCGTCCGACGGCGGCGAGGTGGGGTTTGAACACCCCGGCGGATACGCGCAGTTCCTCGTGACCGACGCCGCCAACGTCCGCCCTCTGCCGGGCGATTTTGACCTCACCGCCGCCGCGCTGATCGAGCCGACGGCCGTGTGCGTCCGGGCCATGAATCGCCTTCGCGACGACGCCCGCGGGCCAACCCTCATCTTCGGCGACGGGCCCATCGGCCTGATACTCGTCGCCATGCTCGCGGGACGCGATAATAAAGGGGACAGGCACCGCCAAACAGCGGCGGAGCCAGTCCCCTTTATTACGCTCGTGGGCGGGCGCGACAGTCGCCTGGCCTTGGCCCGCGAACTGGGGGCGGCCAGGGTCGTCAATTACCACAAGCTCGGCGGCGACTTGGCGAGCGGCATCCGCGAGGCCGCCGGGTTAGGTCCGGCGCCCAGCCTGAGCGACGCCAACCGCAAGGGCTTCGGCACCGTGATCGAGGCCAGCGGATCGCCCAAGGCCTTGGAAGCCGGCATCGGCCTGACCTCGCATTTGGCTCGCGTGCTGATGGTCGGCGACTACGGCCTCAACCGCTCCGCATTCCCCTGGAACTGCGTCCTGATCGGCGAGTTGGAATTGATCGGCTCCAACGCCAGCGCCGGCGGATGGGATCAGGCCGTGCGCTCGGCCGCCACCGGCCAGGTGCCCCTGGCCAAGCTCGTCACGCACACGCTTCCGGCGGCGAAATTCCAGGAGGGCATCGACCTCATGCGAAGCCGTCGCGACGACGTTATCAAAGTTGTGCTGAAATGGGAGTAGAGAAGACCGGGATCCGGCAATCGGGTTTCGGGATTCGGAAAGAAACGGCAAGAGCCTCTTCGCCGTTTCTTCCCGAATCCCGAGACCCGATTCCCGAAACCCGATTCAAAAAGGATAATCATGCTTCGTGGAAAAGACCTTATCAATGACATCAACGCCCGGTCCGTGGCGGCCGGCGAAGTCGCCGCCTGGTGGCTGGGGCAACACGGATTCGTTTTCAAGACCCAGGCCGGCGTGTTGTATTTGGACGCGTTCCTGACCAACCTGCCCGACCGCCTGGCGCCGCCGCTGCTGGCGCCCGGCGACGTCACCAACGCCACGTGGATCGCCGGCACGCACGATCACGCCGACCACATCGACCGCGATTCCTGGCCGGGCATGGCGGCCGCCTCGCCCGAGGCCAAGCTGATCGTGCCCGACCTGCTGCTGCCCAATCTAGCGCGCGAACTGGGCCTGCCGCGCGAGCGGTTCGTCGGCCTGGACGACGGCACAAGTGTCACGCTCGCGTGTAGCACGGGCATCCTGCCCGTGTCTTCTGTTGTTTCTTCTTCTTCTTCTTCTTCTTCTGCTGCTGCTGATGATGCACAACAACAACAACAACAAAAGCAAGACATGGGCAAGATGCCCATGCTACACACGGGCAAGATGCCCGTGCCACATCTGACCATTCACGCGCTGGCCTCGGCGCACGAGTTCCTCGACCGCGACGCCGCCACCGGCAAATATCCCTACTTGGGTTTCGTGATCGACGCCGGCGGATGCGTGTTCTACCACAGCGGCGACTGCTGCCTGTACGAAGGGCTGGTGACAAAACTTCGGGCCTTTTCGCCCCGCGCCATGTTCCTGCCCATCAACGGCCGCGACGCCCGCCGCCTGCGGGCCAACTGCATCGGCAACATGACCTACCAGGAGGCCGCTGACCTCGCCGGCGCGGTCGGATGCAAGCTCGTCGTACCGACTCACTACGACATGTTCGCGATGAACCTCGGCCCGACCGACGAGTTCATCGACTACGTCCATGTGAAGTATCCCGCCATGCAGGCGCTCAAGCCCGGCTACGGCGAGTGCTTCACGTTCTAAGAGAACTCACCGCAGAGATCGCAAAGAACGCAGAGATGATCTTATGGACAATGACACACAGGCCCTGCTGCACAAGCTGGGCGTGATTCCGGTGATCGAGCTCGACTCCGTCGAGCACGCCCTGCCGCTGGCGGACGCGATGATCGAAGGCGGGCTGCCGGCCGCCGAGATCACGTTCCGCACGGCCGCCGCGGCGGAGGCGATTCGCACGCTGCGACGCGAGCGGCCGCAACTGCTGGTTGGCGCGGGCACGATTTTGAACGTCGACCAGTTGCGCGAGGCCAAGGCGTGCGGGGCGGCCTTCGGCGTGGCGCCGGGGTTCAACCCCGACATCGTGCGCCACGCGCAGGCCGCCGGACTCGACTTCTGCCCCGGCGTGATGACGCCCAGCGAAATCGAGAACGCCATGGCCCTGGGGCTGAACGTCTTGAAATTCTTCCCGTCGGAACTGGCGGGCGGCCTGAAGATGATCAAGGCCCTGGCGGGCCCGTACGGCCACACCGGTCTGCGGTTCATCCCCACCGGCGGCGTGAACGAGCAGAACCTCGAAGCCTACCTGGCCGAAAAACTCGTGCTGGCCGTCGGCGGGACCTGGATCGCCAAAAAGGAATCCATCGCCGCCGGAAAATGGGACGAAATTTGGCAGAATTGCCGACGAGCCGTGGAGATCGTCGCCAAGGTGCGAGGTCTGTAAATGGTATCCATTGGCGCGGGTTCTGTCCGCAACGTCGGATGCACACAGTGAGCCCAACTGCGCCGACAAGCAAGCTGGATGTCATGTCGGCTTGCCTGTCGGCGCTTCAAGACTTTCCAAGAGAAAAGATCGGGCATTTCAGGTTTGGATCGAACGAAACGATAACAGAGGACGTCCGTCCGACTCCGCAGCCACAGGATTCCTGTTGTTGGAACCTCCCGCAATCATATAATCCGCGTAGTTTGGTTCTGCCCGTCGACGAAACCTGGAAATGAGAATAAATATGCTGCGTTGTCTGACGATTATTTCACTGGCCGTGCTGCCCCTGCTCGTGGCCTCCTGCCGCCTGGATGCCTCCAAACCAAGTCCGGCCTCGCGCCCGGCGCCTACTGCCACGACCGCCCCGGCCGCGACAACCCAAGGAGATGACGCCATGCCCGTCAGCAGCGCCAATGTCTCGCCCAATGCCGACGGCTTTGGCCCGCGCGAGCTCAAGGCCATTGAGGAAACGCTTTACACCATCAACGCCAAGCCCTCCGACCTGGGCTACCGCAAGGGCCCGCTTCCGGTGGACCCCTGCCGCCTGCCGCTCGTCCAGAAGCTGATGAGCGACCCGATCTCCATTCCCGCGCAGGCCGACCGATTGCTCAACCCGCTGCGCAAGGGGGCCAGGCCCTCCGATGTGATGGCCCTGCTGGCGGCGGAAATGCCAGGCGGGCAGAAACAGGACGTGGGCGACCTCTCGGTGCTCGATGTCGAGTACGCCGTCGATCTCTCCGAGAAAATCAAGGAGTTCAGCAAATCGCAGCACAAGGATATCCCCGAATGGCTCCAGCCGATCATCTTTCGCCTGGCCGCCGCGTACCGAATGTCGCGTACGGAGCGAGACCTGGGCTTCGCGGACCTCAAGCCCCAGGACCGCGCGCTGCTGCTGGACAACATCAACGGGTTCCTCCAGGAAGAGGACCTCGGCTTCAAGCTGGACAAGGGAATCGAGAAGGATCCCGCCCCGTACTGGAAGATTATCGAGAGCGTCAAGTACGAGCACATCTGGCGCAGCGGCCTGTACATGATGCGGGAGATCGAAGTCGCCTGCGACGCGCTCAAGAAGGCCGCGCCGCAGTGGAAGGGTTGGAAAGGCGTCGCGCGGCTGGCGACGCCCGAGGGCGACATCGTGATCGGGGCCGGGGGCAATAACCGCTACGAACAGGCCGCCGGCGTGATTATCGATCTGGGCGGCAGGAACACCTACGTCGGCGAGGCGACTCGCGCGTGGATCGTGAACTTCGAGGGCGGCAACCGGTACAAGGCGCCCAGCATCTCGCTGGGGGCCGGCATCCTCGACTGCCGCGTTCTGTGGGACTGGCAAGGCGACAATGTCTATGAAGGCCAGTCGATGACGCAGGGATTCGGCGCGTTCGGCATGGGCCTGCTCATCAACGAGGGCGACTGCAACACCTACCGCGCGGATATGTTCGCCCAGGGCGCCGCCCGCTCCTGGAGCGTGGGGTTGCTCGCCAATCGCGGCGGGCACAACATCTACCAGGCCGGTGGCAAGTTCATCGACAAACCGCTGCTGGAGAAGGAAGGTTTCACCTACTCGATGGGCCAGGGGTTCGCCATCGGATACCGCGGCGACAACAACGGAACGCCCAGCCGCTCGGGCGGCA
>CAZYDC010000065.1:12585-14055 GCA_964646065.1 uncultured Planctomycetaceae bacterium
TTCTGCCAGGGCGCGTCGTACTGGTTCGCCTTCGGCTGCCTCTGCGACGACGGCGGGAACAACCAGTTCGTCGCCAACTATTATTCGCAGGCCTCCGCCATGCACATGACGGTCGCCGCCCTGATCACGCACGGTTCGCAAAACGTGTACGCCATCAACATGGGCGCCTCGCACGCCATCGGCCACGACTGGGGAGTCGCGCTGCTCTGGACCGAGGGCGGCGGCAACCTGTTCGCCGCCGGCGGGGCCTCCGCGAGCACGGCCGTCGCCAACGGCGTGGGCATCTTCGTGGTCTCCGCGGGCAACAACCGTTACATGCTCGACGGGCCGGCATCGGCGAACCTCGCCCGCGACACCGGAAGCCTCGCCCTGTTCGTGGAACTGGGCGGGAAGAGCGTGTACTTCAACAAGGATTTCAAGGACGGCGGAATCAAGATCGACAAGAGCCCCTGGGGCGTGGCCCGAAGCTTCGGCGAACCGCCCGCACCGCCCCCCGCCGCCGCGACCGGCCCGGCCACGCAGGAGGCCGACGCGATCTCGGGCGACCCCAGAACGCATCACGGCCCGCTCGGCAGCCGCCCCCTGGCCGACGAAAAAGAACTCGACAAACTCTACGACGACGCCTGCCTCTGGGCCGTCGGGTCCACCCGAAACAAGGCCTGGGCGGCCCGGTGGAAACTCATCGAAATGGGCCTGCCCGCCGCCAAGTGGATCGCCCAGAAGAAACTCGCCTCCGCGCAGAGCCTGACCTTCGAGTGCCTCGAACCGCTCTTCAAGGAGTTCGGCCCCGAGTCGCATCCGTTCCTGATCGAGGCCTTGCGGTCCAGGAACAACGACGAAGTGGCCAACGCGCTGCGGCTGGTGATCGCCGTCAACGCCGCCGACGCCGACGCGGAAGTCATGCGAATCCTCAAGGACAACGACAAGCTCCGCCGCATGGCCGCCTCTGCCGCCGCCATCCTGGGCATCAAGGAGGCCGCGCCGCTGATTATCAAGAGCTGCAACGAGAAGGAACCGATGTCGCAACTCAGCACGGCCTTGGCGATGGTCAAACTGGCCGAACCGTCGGCCATGCCCTGGCTGCTGGCCCATCTGCGGAACACCGAACTGCCCGTCCGCGACGCCTGCGGCGACGCGCTGGCCAAAATCGGCGCACCCGCCGTGCCGGACTTGACGAAACTCGCCGGCGACCAGGACCCCTTCGCGGCCAGGTTGGCCATTCGCGTCCTCGGCCAGGTCGGCAACCCCCAGTGCCTCCAGGCCGTCCTGACGCGCCTGAACGACCCCGATTGGGGCGTGCGCCTCAGCGTGCTCCAGGCCCTTCGCGCCATGAAGCTCCCGGAGGCCAAGACCGCCTTCGACACCGCGCTAGACAAAGAATCGGACGCCCGCGTCAAGGCGGCTATTCAAGGTCAGAAAATCGGGGACTGAAAATCGGGGACTGAGTCCGATTTCGGCTGTTTGAAATCG
>CAZYDC010000066.1:0-14033 GCA_964646065.1 uncultured Planctomycetaceae bacterium
CAGACTTGGGGGTGCCACATCGCATGGCGACAAACAACGTCGCCATGCCACCCTTATATCTAACGTTTCCGATCGGGCTTTTTGGTCGGCTTTTTTCCGCCCTTGCCGGCGGGCGACTTGGCGGGCTTGCTCTTTCCGGCCTCCGGGCCCGGCAGCGGGGGCGGACCTTCCTCGTCCACCGGCGCCTCGAACTCCTCGACTTCCACCTCGGCGCCTTCCTCGGGGGCGTCCTCGGCCGTCTCTTCGATGTCCACCTCGGCGATCACCGCGGGCAGCTCTTCTTCGCCCTCGAAACCGGGTTCGCCCTTCATGGGCGGCAACGGCTGGCTCTTGGCGATCATCTTGAACTTGGGCGGCGGGAGGATTTCGGGCGGCTTGGACAGCAGGTCCGGGTTGGCCTTTCGCCAGGCGGCCAGCGCCTTGGTTTCCTTGTCGATCAGGTTGCGGAAGAACTCGTGGGCGGCCGGGGAATCCTTGGCGCCGATCGCGCGCTCCAGGAACCCCTGGGCGTCCTCGATCTCGCTGTTGGGGTGGACGACTTCCTTCATCTTCAGCACGTCCAGCAGCGTCATGTCCAAGGGAACGGCGTGCGTTCCGAAGCCCATCAGCATCACGTAGGCGACCGAGTAGGGCGACAGGCCGACCTCGGCCAGGTGACGGCGGAGATCCCTCTTGGACATGTCCTTCATGTATTCCATGGTCATGCTGCTGGTCTTGTCGAAGACGGCGTTGAGCACGCGCGCGAGCGTCTCGCCCTTCTCGCGGGCCTGCGGGAAGTTCTTGCCCATGCGGTCGCCGATTTCCTTGGCCGGCGAGACGCGCAGCTCGTTGTAATCGACGAACTCGGACTCAAAGGCCTCCAGGGCCTTCTGCGCGAGCTTTCGCGGCGCCTCGGCCGTCAGGACCGACATGATGAGGATCGGCACCAACTCTTCGTCGGGCGCCGCCTGCGGGGGCTTGGCCTTGGGCATGGAGCTAAGGAGCTTTCGGACTAATTTTTCATATTGACCGGCATTCTTCATACAGGCATCCTCAATGACCTTTGTCCAATGACGAATGGCGAATGACGAATGACGAATACTGAAAAGAGCCGCGGCCAGAACCGTGATTTCTCATAACGGTTTCGTCCGGTTCGCGTTCAGTAATCGACATTCGACATTCGTCATTCGTCATTGATTGGCCGTTCGTCCTTCGTCATTTTCTTGCTTGGGCTCTGATTCCGCGGTCTGGTCGGGCGATTCGTTCTTGGCCTTCTCTTCCTTTTCGCGAATTTCCTGCATCGCTTTCTGGATGAGGGTGTACGTCTCGAGCGTCTTCTTGAACGTCTTGTCCTCGACGAACTCCAGATGCGGCGTGTTCCGCAGGGAGATCTGCCGCATCATCAGTTCCTGGATTCGCCCTGCCGCGTGCTGAAGCGCCCGCAAGGCGTTCCGCTGCTGCGGCTCGGTTCCCATGACCGAAATGAAGATCCGGGCCGTCATCAGGTCCTCGGGCATCTCCACGCGCGTCACCGACACCAAGGCCGGATCGATCCGCGGATCGGAGATCTTGCTCAGGAGAATCTCGCCGATCGTGTCTCGAATCAAACTGCTGACTCGTTCTGTTCGTCTTTTCATAAGAATCACCGCATACCGGATACCGGATGCCGGAAGACCGCAAACAGCCCGGAAGAAGGTTTTGCTTTCTTCCGGTCTCACGGTATCCGGCCTCACGGCCTCACGGTTCCTTACAGCCACTCCGTCTGTTCGTCCGTCAGGACCATGTCCCGGTGGGACTGGGCCAACTGGACGATCTTCCGCAGCGCGCCTTCGACGTAGGCGTGGTCGTTTCCGACCATCGCCACGGCCAGGACGCATCGCCGGTGGCTTTCCAGGCCGTCCACTTCGGCCACCGACACGTTGAACTCGTTTCCGATCTTCGTCTTGAAGCTCTTGACCGCGCGGCGCTTGTCCTTGAGGCTCTGCGCCTGCACGACGTCAAGTTCCAAGTGCAATAGAGCTAACACCGTTGCCATTCAGTTCACGCTAAGTATGTCTCCCAAAAAGTTGGGGGCAAAAAGACAACCTTCTGGTTGTCGCTGTTTCTTCGCTGTGTCCTTGCTTTTTCCTTGCCCCGTAGGGGCGGAAGATTTGTAGCCCACCGCGTCAGCGGTGGGGACCATGGCGCGAACAATCAAGCCCCGATAGGGGCGACAGAAAGCCGCCCGGCCCAGGGGTGTCGCCCCGCTGCGGGGCTGGTTTATCCGTACGCAGGCATACCCACCGCTTACGCGGTGGGCTACAAATCTACCGCCCCATCCGGGGCGAAGAGACGACACCTCGTTTTCAGCCTTGCGCTTCTCCCAATTTCCGTCCGTTCTCATGGCCATTTTTTCAGTCTTTTTCTTAATGAACCTTTGACTTCCGGGTCATTTCCTCAGCAAAAAGGCTCACAATTCAATCGCGTCCGCCCAATCGCCCCACTTGGGCGGGAGCTTGAACTTGCCGAATTCGTCGGGGCGAATCAATATGACGGCCGATGGCAGCGGCAGGTTGTCTTTGGGCGACGCAGGGAAGTAAAACGGGTACAATTCTTCTTCCGGGTATGCTGGAACCTGCTCCGTGAGTTCCAACAGCCTGACCACATGGTCGTCGGGGAACCAGTAGACTTTAACGATGTCCGGGTCTCCCTGACGATTCTCCATCGCCAACAGTTTGGCCTCCTGCTCCACGGCCGGATTCACGGGTTGGACAGTCATAGTATTCACTCCTGAAACAACAGGTCGCTTTGGAACCTCCTACAGTTTCCGCGCGACCTCGACCTTCTGGTAGAACTCCAGCACGTCGCCTTCCTTGATGTCGTCGTATCCGGCGACCTTCAGGCCGCATTCCATTCCCGCCCGCACCTCGCGGGCATCGTCCTTGAAGCGTTTGAGGCTTTCGAGGGTCCGCTCGTCCTCGACGACGATGTTGTTGCGGGTGATTCGGACCTTGGAGTTGCGGTTGACGACGCCGTCGGTGACGTAGCATCCGGCGACGGAGCCCACGCGGGAAACCTTGAACACCTGGCGGATGTCGGCGTGTCCGAGCACTTGCAGGCGGATTTCGGGGGCCAGGCCCTCTTCCAGGGCCTTGCGGATGTCGTCGATGATTTCGTAGATGATCCGGTAATGCCGGATGTCCACACCGGCTCGCTCGGCCAGTTGGCGGGCGTTGGCGTCGGGAACGGCGTTGAACCCGATGATGATCGCGTCGGAGGCCTCGGCGAGCTGCACGTCGCCGGTGGTGATCCCGCCGACGGTCGCGTGAAGGATGTCCACGCGGACTTCGGGTGTGCTGAGCTTGTTGAGGGAGTTGACGATGGCCTCGATGGAGCCCTGCACGTCGGCCTTGATGATCAGCGAGATCACGTCGGCCTTTCCGGCCTCGATGCGGCCCAGGATGTCTTCGAGGGTGTGCTTGGGCACGGTCGCCAGGGCGGCGTCTCGGGCGCGCATTCGGCGGTCCTCGGCGACGTTCCTCGCCTCGTCCAAGTCTTCGGCGACGTAGAACTTGTCGCCCGCCTCGGGCATGGCGTCCAGACCGGAGACTTCCACCGGGGTGGAGGGACCGGCCTGGTCGATATCCTGCCCGCGGCTGTCGGTCATGCGGCGGACTTTACCGTAGCCTTGCCCGGCCAGAAGCACCTGCCCGACCTTGAGCGTTCCGTCGCGGACCAGCAAGCGGGCCACGACGCCCAGGCCAGGACTCATCTGCGCCTCAATGACGTATCCGCTGGCCGGAGCGGCGGGCTCGGCCTTGAGCTCCAGGATTTCCGCTTCCAGGCTGAGGGTCTCGACCAGGGTGTCCACCCCCTCGCCCGTCTGGGCGCTGGTGCGGATGATTTCGACGTTTCCACCCCATTCGCGGGGTTGCAACCCTTGTTCGGCCAGTTGCCCCAGCGCCTTCTGTACGTTGGCGTTGGGCACGTCGATTTTGTTCAGGGCCACCACGATGGGAACTTTGGCAGCCTTGGCGTGGCTGATCGCCTCGACGGTCTGGGGCATGACTCCGTCATCGGCGGCCACCACCAGCACGACCACGTCGGTCATGTTGGCGCCGCGGGCCCGCATGGCCGTGAAGGCCTCGTGCCCGGGGGTGTCCAGGAACACCACGTGCTTGTCTCCGATGTCGTATCGATAGGCGCCGATGTGCTGCGTGATTCCACCGGCCTCGCCCTCGGCGACCGTTGTCTTTCGGATGCGGTCCATCAGCGAGGTTTTGCCGTGGTCGACGTGTCCCAGGAAGGTCACGACCGGCGCTCGGGAGGTCAGATCGCCCTTGGGCCTTTCCTGGAGTTTCTCGGCCAGGACTTCTTCGGCGGTCCGGGCGCGCTGGATAATCAGATCGATGCCTTGTTCCTTGGCCAGCGTCTTGGCCAATTCCTCGTCCAGGATGTGGTTGACGGTGACCATCGTTCCCTGGTCCATCAGCTTGCGGATGATAGAGGCGGACTTGATGCCCAAGGCGGCCGAGAGCTGCTTGATGCTGATGGGGGCTTCCAACTCGATTTCATTGGCGCGGCTGGCCGGTTCTCCGGGTCCGCCTCCGGCCACGCTGGCGCGGTGGCGGCGCAGTCCGCCTCCGGTCGCGGCGGCCAGGCGTTGGCTTCGCTCGGCCAGGTCGCGGTCGCGCCATTCCTTGAGCCCTTCGGCCGCCACTCCGCTGTCCGCGCTGCGGCCGCCGCGACGGCGGGGGCTACGCTTCTTGGCCTTCTTCCCGGCTTCGTCTTCCTCTTCCACGACGATCGGTTTGCCCGGTCGCTTGATCCCGCCAGGCGCGGGCGCGGTCGCGGGGGCGGCCGGCGGTGGATTCGCCGACGGGCGGCTGATGCCCCCCAAGGTCGGGCGACGCCGAGGCGGTGGCGACTGCACGAAGTCCGGCTTCTCGACGCGAACGACTCGCGGACCCGAGAGCTTGGCTGGGCGAGGCACCAGTTGCGGACCGGCGGGTGTGACGGTCGGGCGAACCGGCTTGAAGGGTAACCTGCTCTTGGCCGGCGGGACTGTTGGCGCGGCGGGCGCAGTGGTCGGTGGGACGGTCGGCGCTGCCGGGGTCGCCGCCGGGGCCTGCGCGGCGAGGGCGGGAACGGCCGGGGCGGCCGGCGGTTGTCCGGCGGCCACTTCGGGAACCGGCGCGGGTGGGGCCTGCGTCGGCGGCAGAGGCTGGGCCGGGGCGGCAGGAGCGGCGACCGCAGAGGGTTGTTCCACCGCCACTGGGGCCGAGGGCGGCTCCGGGGCGGCCGGCGCGGGTGCCGCAGGGGCGACGGGCGCAGTGGGCGGCGCTTCCGGCGCGGGCGCCTCGACAACCTCGGCCGGAGCGGGCGCTTCAACGCTTGGCGCAGCGGGCGCCTCGGGCGCGGCGGTCTCTACAGCCACACCCTCGGCGGCGGGGGCCTGCTCGGGCAACTCCTCTTCGCCGCCCCCGTGGCGGCGGCGCTGCCTCTTGGCCTTGACGTGTTCCTTCTCCAGGTCCACGTGCTCGGTCGTCTCGACCGCCGTGCTGACGGCCCCTTCCGTGAACCATTCACGGATGGTCGCCTCCAGACCGGCGGACAGCACGGCCATGTGGTTCTTCAGATCGATCTCTTCGGCGCGACACTTGTCCAGCACAGCTTTGCTGGTCACTCCAAGCTCTTTCGCCAGTTCAAATACTCGTATGGCCAAGAAAACCTCCCGGCGGATAACCGGGTGTCACCGCCGCAAGAGCCCGCGTGGGCTTCTTTGCGACGATGGTTCACCAGTAACTTACATTTAACAAACAACTGACACGCCGTAGCACGGGCGTCTCGCCCGTGAGTCACATGGGCATCTTGCCCATGTTTTCTTCTTCTTCTTTCGCACAGCAACGACCACCGCAACGACCCGCACGGGCGGGACGCCCGTGGGACTCATGGGCGAGACGCCCGTGGGACTCATGGGCGAGACGCCCATGCTACGCTTTACGGGTTCGATTCCTGTTCCGGGTCCGCGGGCGCTTCGCCCTGCGTCGGCGCGGGTTCTGTCGCCGCGGGGTCCGATTCGGCCTTGACCGTCTCGGCTTGCTTCTCCGGCTCGGCCGGCTTTTCCGTTTCGGCCGGCTTCTCCGGTTCGGTCAGCTTGTCCAGGTCGGCCTGCTTCTTTTGGGCCTGTTCCTTCTCCTGGGCCACGCTGAACAATCGCTTTTCCTTGCCCTGCTGCTCGGCGACCTTGCGGGCCTCCTCGGAGCATCGCACGACGATCTTAGCCGCCAGTTCGCGGTCGAGCTGTATTTCGTTGACCAGCGGGTCGGCCCCGACCTCTTCGACGTCCAGCACGTTGACCATTCCCATCGCGACGATCTGGTCCACGACGGTCGAATCCACGCCTGGAACCTCGCGCAGGGCCTTTTCCAGCACGTCCAAGCCGGCGTTGAACTCGTTGGGCGTCAAAATGTCGATGTCCCATCCGGTCAGGCGTGCGGCCAGGCGGACGTTCTGCCCGCGCTTGCCGATGGCCAGGGAAAGCTGGTCGTCCGTGACGACCACGGTCGCCCGCCCCAGCTCGAAGCCCAGGGCGATCTCGGCCACCTCGGCCGGCTTCAAGGCGTTGGCGATCAGGATCTTGGACGAATCGTTCCAGCGGACGATGTCGATCTTTTCCCCGCCCAGTTCGTCCACGATGTTCTTGATGCGGCTGCCTCGGATTCCCACGCAGGCGCCCACGGCGTCCACCTTGGAGTCCAGGCTGTTGACGGCGACCTTGGTGCGGTACCCCGCCTCGCGGGCCAGCGTCTTGATTTCGATGATCTTTTCGGCCACCTCGGGCACTTCGAGCTCGAACAACGCCCGGATGAAGTCCGGGTGCGTCCGCGTCAGGATGATTCGCACCGCGCTGGGCTGCTCGCGGACTTCCATGACCATGGCCCGGATTCGCTCCTCGGGCAGGTGGCTTTCGCCGGGGATCTGCTCGCTCTTGGGCAGGATGGCCTCGATGCGGCCTAAATCCACGATCAGGCTTCCGCCTTCCCAGCGGGCGATCCGTCCGGTGACGATCTGACCTTTGCGGTCCAGGTATTCCTCGTAAATGCTTCCGCGCTCCGCCTCGCGGACCCGCTGGATCAGGACTTGCTTGGCCGTCTGTGCGGCGATCCGGCCCACGTCGCGCGGGCTGATCGGCACACCGTTGACCGAGGCGACGATCTCGCAGGTGTCCCGGTCGATGCGAACCTGCACGTCCTCGACGCCGGCGTTGCTCTTGCGGATGGCCGAGAGCATGGCGGCATCGAGATCTTCAAAGATCGTCTCTTTGTCGATGTTCTTGTCGCGAGCCAGGGCTTCGATGATTCGCAATAGTTCCTGATTCATAACCATCCTTACTCTTATCCGGCAATGACAACAAAAAAAGCGGGTCCAAGGCGGCACCTTCCCACTTTTCAAACCACGGCGCGCAATATCACGGTTCTCTTGGCGCTAGTCTCCTCCTCTGCGGGGGAGGCGCAGCAGCCAAGACCCGTACGGGCCGGAGCCTTTTCCAAAGGCCCCGCGAGGCAAAACCGCTATGGCGCTAAGCCCGAACACTGGTTTGGACTCTGGTCAGGCGCATTCGCTTCTTTCCAAAAACGACGATCTTCCACATTGCCAGTTTAACAATTCGCCTCGAGACTGCCCTCCAAAGGCACCTCGAGGCTCCTATCTTTACGTCACCGGCGAGCAAAAAGTTCCAATACGGCCTCTTCAGACGATACCGCTCCCATCCTGCCTGCGTTCGCCGCGGCGAACCCTTCCATGGGCAGGGGGACACTTCTTCAACCTTCGTTGAACATATAGATTATAGTGAAACCCCGCAAGGTGTCAAACAAAATTCCCGGCAGGGGAAGATCGTAGGGAGTGGGGAGTGGGGAGTGGGGAGTGGGGAGTGGGGAGTAACGGCGAAGAGAAGCGCCGACCGGCAAGCCGAGTCCCAAGTCGGCTTGCCGGTCGGCGCTTTTTCTGCTGTTCTTCGCCGTTACGCCCTACGCGCCACGCTCAACGCTCCACGACCTCTTCCTGCGAAGCAGGACCCCGCCGCCCAGCAGGATCAAAGTCAATGAAGCAGGCTCGGGAGTCTGCGACGATGGTGCGTAGTTCCAGCCGCCCGGGTTCCAGTAGTTCAGGAGCACCTGGAAGTCCAGGAAATCCACCACGCCGTCGCCGTTGAAGTCAGCCTGCGCCAAACCGATGCCGGCGCCGGAGTTCTGCCAGTTGTTCAGCAGGGTCTGGAAGTCTGCGAAGTCGGTGGCCTTGTCCATGTTCGCATCGCCGTAGTTGGAAGGAAATAATGGTTCAGTTCGTACGTCACGTCGGCCTGGCTGACCACGCCGTCGCCATTGACATCGTACTGGGCCTGGTAGGCCACCAGCGCCCGGGGCCAGGTTCCCATGTAACCCGAAGGCGCGACGGTCAGGTGCTGGTAAATCGCGTCCACGTCCAGCGAGTTCAGCACGCCATCGCGGTTGGCGTCGCCCCGCGAAAACAGCGTGACGGTCCCGGCATCGTACAGGTGGCTGGTGTCCCAAACATATCCGGTCCCCGCCTGATCGTCCTGCCAGGCGAAATTCCCCGTCGGCGTCACGCCGGCCCAGCTAAAGAGTTGGAAAGGTTTCGCCAGCAAACTTGCCGGTGTCACGCCGGCGGCCAAGGTCACGTCCAACGTCCCGCCGAGGCTGACCGGAATGCCGGCGTCGAAGGAAATCGTCGAGCCCCAGGCATTGCCGTCCATGACCATCTGGAGAGTCCCGTTGGTCCCCATGGTCATGCTGGTGTGAACCTTGATGGGAATGCTCGACGCGGTGTAATTCCGCACCACCAGCGTCCGTGCGCTGGAAAGGTCCAGACCGTTGATCGAACCGTCCGGCATGATAAGGTTGTGCGTGGATGCCGCACCTGTCAGGTTTAACCCGGTCGCTCCACGCGCGTCGGCACCGTCCAATTTGGCGTCACCAAAACCCGTGTTCGTGAGGTTCGCCCCGGCCAGGTTTGCGCCATCCAAGGAGGCTCCCCAGAAAAATGCGTCTGTCAAGTTCTGCCCAGCGAAGTTCCAACCTTGAAGGTCATCAACAAGGCAAATCCCCGTCAAGTCTCCGGCCTTGTAACTCGCCGTCGAGTACAACTGAGCCGCCGTGAAACCTACGGCGTTTGAAAAATTCGCGCCACGCACAATGGCGTCGGTCAGGTCCGCGCCGGTCCATGAGGAGATTAGGGCATACTCACTGCAATCAGCGTTCGTTAAGTTCGCGCCTCTCAGGTTCGCGTTTGTCAGGTTGGCCTCACATAAAATTGCGCCTGTTAGGTTCTGGCCCGCGAAGTTCCAACCTGAAAGGTCATTACCATCAAGGAAAATCCCCGTCAGATCCTTGGCCTGATAGCTGGCTGTCGAGTACAACTGAGCCGCAGTGAAACCCGTGACGCCCGACAAATCCGCCCCCGACAAGTTGGCGTTGGTCAGGTCCGCGTTTGTCAGGTTGGCATCCCATAAAGCTGCGTCGGTTAGGTTCGCGCCGCTGAGGTTCGCGTTGGTGAGGTTCTGCCCTGAGAAGCTCCAGGAGGTAAGGTCGTTGTTGGACAAGTCAATTCCGGTCAGGTTCCCGGCCTGGTAGCTGGCCGTCGAGTGCAACTGAGCCGCCGTGAACCCATGGGCTGTGGTAGACCCGAAATTGGCCCCCTGCACGTTGGCGTTGGTCAGGTCCGCGCCGGTTAGCGTGGCGGAATCGAAATGTGCGCCGGCAAGGTTCGCGCCGGTCAACGTGGCGTACGATAAATCTGCATTCGTGAGCTTGGCGTTCGTCAGGTTCGCGTTGGTCAACGTCACCGCGTAAAGCGTAGCGTTCGTGAGGTTCGCGCCGCTCAGGTCCGCGTTGGCCAACACGGCAGTAGCATCCCAGTCACATTCTCTTCCGAAGCTGGCATTGGTGAGGTTCTGCCCGGCGAAGTTCGAGCCGGTAAGGTCTAGGCCGTCCAGGATAACCCCTGTCAAGTCCTTGGCCTGGTAGCTAGCCGTCGAATACAACTGCGCCGCCGTGAAACCCGTCGCGTACGCGAAGGACGCGTTCTGGATTGTCTGACCGGCGAAGTTCCACCCGGTGAGGTCGTTGCCCTCCAGGTTTATCCCCGTGAGATCTTTGGCCTTATAGCCCGCCGTGGAATATAGCTGCGCCGACGTGAGGTTAGAGTACCAGAAACGCGTCCCCTGCACATTGGCGTTGGTCAGGTCCGCACCGGTCAGATTGGCACCCTCGAAGTCCGCCCCCGAAAGGTTCGCCCCGGCCAGGCTCGCCCCTGTCAGATCACCCCCCAGGTTAGCACCGGTTAGGTTCTGCCCGGAAAAATTCCATCCGGCGAGGTCGTTACCCCATAGAACAATTCCCTCCAAATCCCCGGTTTGGTAGCTAGCCGTCGAGTACAACTGAGCTCCCGTGAAGTTGCTTTGCGAGAAATCAGCGTTCTTGACTGTCTGACCGGCGAAGTTCCATCCGGTAAGGTCGTTGTTCGACAAGATAATCCCCGTCAAATTTCCGGACTTGTAGCTGGCAGTCGAGTACAACTGCGCTGCGGTGAAGCCGCAATACCCCGTGGTTTGTGAGAAATTGGCGCCTTGGACGACGGCGTTTGTCAGGTCCGTATTGGTCAGCCCGGCGAAAAAGAAATCCGCGTTCGTAAGATTCTGCCCTGCAAGGTTCCATCCAGGAACGTCTCCAAACCCAACCCCTGTCAGATCCTTGGCCTGGTAGCTGGCCGTCGAGTACAACTGCGACGCCGTGAAACCTTGAGTGCTCCAGAAACTAGCTCCCTTAATGATCTGTCCTGCGAAGTTCCACCCGGTAACATCGCCCGATAGTTGAATCCCCGTCAGGTTCTGGGCCTGGTAGCTGGCCGTGGAGTACAACTGCGAGGCGGTAAGCCCCGCGCCGATGAAATCCGCTCCCCCCACATTCGCGTTAGTCAAGTCCGCGCCGGTCAGAGTGGCGGAATCGAAATGTGCGTTCATGAGATTGGCACTGTTCAGATTAGCGCCGGTCATGGTAGCGGAACAGAAATTCGCGATCGTGAGGTTCCCGCCAGACAAATCTGCGTTGGTCAATGTGGCGGAATAGAGACTAGCGCTCTGTAGGTCCGCACCGCACAGGTATGCCTGCGTCAGGTCCAGGAAATCCAGGCTGGCGGATGACACCGCATTCACTCCCGCGCCGTCGGGGCAGAGGGTCGTGCTTTGGTATTTGCCCTGGGTGGGGTCGCTGGGGTTGACCCAAGCCCACTGATAGATGTCCGCGCGGGCGATGCCTGCCCCGAAAGAACTATAGGCCAATACAAACACCAAAGCAAAAGATACACGTTTCATCTTTTGTCTCCTTTTACCCCACCGAATTCCGATGCCGCCTGCGGCGGTATCTTTCTAGCGAACGATTTGATTCTAACCATATCGTGTTTATGAATTTAGTCAAGAATAATTTGAAATTTCTTTAGGGGCCCCGCGTTTACCCCCGCTCCGTCGGGACAGAGGGTCGTGCTTTGATACTTGCCCTGGCTGGGGTCGTTGGGGTTGACCCATGCCCACTGGTAGATATCCGCGCGGGCGACGGTGGTGGCGAACGAACTTAGGGCCAATGCACACGTCAGAGCAATAACTACCCGCTTCATCGTTGTCTACTTATGTTCCCGCAACGAATCCAATTCCGCGATGGGCAATCCTCAAAGCGAATGACTGGACGATAAGTGTATCGCGTTGTTGCCGTAAGTCAAGGCATACCAAGAAAAACGGCTCCAAACAGTGCTAAACGTGGAAACGCCGAAACAGGGGACTTTCGTTTGTGGTCAGGCAGAGGTGCGAGTCGTATTGGCCTCATGCTTCCCTGCGGGCGGCCGAAGTGCCAGGCGGCAATGGCAGCGATTCAAAAAAACGACCCCGAAAAAATCCGGGAAAAGTGAAATATTTTTTTGTCTCATAGCCAGCCATCGAGTTGGCCGGCCTCTCGATTTTTCGACCATTTTTACCCTCAAAAAACACCGTTCCGGTGGCTTCCCAACCTGGCAGGACAGGTTCCAATGCGGCGTCGGGAATATCCGAAAGACATGGTTGGGATTGGCGGCCGGGAAGCCCCACCCCTATCTCATTATCGGTCAGATAGTTCCCACCAGGGCAATTGCACTCTCGTAGCATGGGTAAAATGCAAAACGCACCCTTGGCGTTCGTAACATTTGACTTTCCGCTGTCGGGCAGGGTACAGTACTCACTGCGCCACCTCGGCGCGGGATGATGATAGACACAAAGGCAGGCAATGGTTTCAACAACGCGAGAGCTTCTGGATCGATACCTGAAACTGGCCCTGCGTCAACCCTTCTCACCGGTGGTTTTGAACATCCTGGTCACGTCAGTTTGCGACATGCGTTGCAGGCATTGTTTCTTCACCGACGCGCTGGACGACCGCGAGCGCAACAAGTTGCGGATGACGACGGCCGAGCTCGAAAGGATTTCCCAGACCCTCGGCGGCAACCTGAGCGTGCTGATCCTTGCCGGCGGCGAACCGTTCACGCGCGACGACATGCCCGAAATCGTCCGCGCGTTCCACCGGAACAACGAGCTCGAATCGGTCTACATCGTCTCGAACGGGCAGATCCAGAAGCGAATCCTGCCCGACGTGACGCGAATTTTGCAAGAGTGCCCGACGCTGAACGTGACCGTGGCGCTGGGCATCGACGGCCTAAAGCCGCAGCACGAAAGCATTCGGCAGAAGCCCGGCTCGTGGGACATCGCGATCGACACCGCCCGGCGGTTGCAGGCCCTCAAGAAGGAGTTTGGCCGCCTGGACGTGCAGACCTGCACGTGCTTCATGAAGACCAACCAGGACACGATTTTCGAGTGGTACGACTTCCTGAAGCACGAGCTGAAGCCCGACAAGGTGAGCTTCAACTACATTCGCCCGCCGGCGAACGACCCCGGCGAGTTGGAGATCGACCACTCCCGCTACGCGAAGCTCGCACGGATGATCGACGAGGATTCGCGCAGCGCGACGATAAAAAACAATTACGGTGGCGACATGGGGTTCTTCAAGGCCGCCATCGACATTTACATGCACGGCCTGATCGCCAGGACGCAGGAGACGCAGCAGGCCCAGTTGACCTGTTACGCGGGCACCGCCGGCGGCGTGATCTACGACGAGGGCACGGTTTCGTCTTGCGAAAACCTGGCGCCTGTCGGTAATCTGCGCCAGTTCGACTGGGATTTCCAGAAGCTCTGGCGGTCGCCGGAAATGCGGGAGCGCCGAAAGAAGGCCGCGGGCGGCTGCTTCTGCACGCATGAATCGAACTGTTATTATCCGTCGCTGCCGTTCAACGTCGCGCACCTGATTCGGATCAAGAAGCTGGAGCGCGAGATGAAGAAGGCCCGCAAGGCCGTCGAGCGCGACGAGGCCGGACGCGGCGCGACGGCGAGGAAGGCGTAAGAAACATTGGAATCGAAGCTCGCTATGAATAGTGCCAACGGTCCCAGAATCCTGATCGTGTCGTCGGACACGGGCGGCGGCCACCGGTCGGCGGCGGCGGCGATCGTCGCCGGCGTGCGGGAGCGTTTCGAGGGCCAAGCGTACACCGTTCGCGTGGTGCGGGGCGTCGAGGAATCCAACGGCGCCTCGGCCAGGCTGGTGGGGCTGTACAACTGGATCCTGTGCAACAAGCAACATTGGATGAAGTACCTGTACTGGGCGGTGAACCGCTTTCGCCCGGAAACCAGCGAGTTTTTCAACCGGCGATGCACCGGCTACGTCCGGGATCTCCTGGAGCGTTGGGGCCCGCAAATCGTCGTCAGCGTTCACCCGCTGGTTCAGCACATGTTCGCCAAGGTGCTCAAGGAATTGAACCTGGCGGACCGCATTCCGCTGGTGTCGGTGGTGACCGATCCGGGATATGGATTCTGGAAGGGTTGGGCCTGCGACGACGTGAAGCTGTACCTGGTGGCCAGCGACGAGGCGAAGCGGCAGTTGACCGATTACGGGGTCCGGCCCGAGCGCATCAAGATTTTGGGGATG
>CAZYDC010000067.1:0-14012 GCA_964646065.1 uncultured Planctomycetaceae bacterium
TCTGTGTCGCGATCCCCTTGGGTTTTCCCAGTGCCAGAAACTTTGGGCACACCCGTCTTGTCCTGAGGGCGACAACGTTGTCGACACGATCCGAGGAATGGGCGGCAAGGCGGCGGCCTTGCCGTTGGACGTTTCGCGGATTTCATCCTTCGACCCCTTCCTGGACCAACTCCAGGCCGTCTTGCGCGAAACCTGGAACACCCGGCGGGTTGACTTCCTGATCAACAATGCCGGCGTCGGCAAGACCGTGCCGATCGCGAATCTGACGGAAGCCGACTTCGACGTTTTGCTGAATGTCCATTTCAAAGGTGTCGTGTTCCTCACCCAAAAGACGTTGGCGATAATGAACGACGGAGGCGGCGTGGTTTTTATCACGGCGGCGGGCGACCGATACATTGTGCCCGGCTACGCCGCTTATTCTTCCTGCAAAGGGGCCGTCGAGGTATTCGCGCGGTACGTGGCCAAGGAGTATGGCCCGCGCGGCATCCGGGCAAACACCGTTGCGCCCGGCGGCATCGAGACGGATTTCAACAACGCCGCGATACGAACCAATCCGCAATTACGGGAGTTCATCAAGAACCAAACGGCACTGGGGCGCGTCGGCCTTCCTGACGACATCGGCGGCGTTGTGGCCTTCCTTTGTAGCGACAATGCCAAGTGGCTCACGGGCCAGCGGCTTGAGGTGACCGGCGGGTTCAACCTCTAACAAAATGAATCACCAAGGGCACCGATAAAACATTTGAGGTTCATCCGGCGGAAGCGTAGTTCGCCTGAAGGTGACACTAAGATATGACGCCGAGGAGTTGTACTGGGATGGCTTTCTTTTCTTCAATAACATAGCCACGGGTTGCCCGTCTTCGGGCTACCCGTGGATAAAGGCCGTTTCCGACGTACCCCGGCAGGGGTTCGATAATTTCTCGCAAGGCCAATGGTACTGCTTTGATGAACGATTATACAACCGCTCCGCGGTAGGAGGGCTCCGGGTCGCTATCCACGGGTAGCCCGAAGACGGGCAACCCGTGGCTGATCTTATTGAAGACAAAAAAAGGCAACGCGTCAGTTCACCTTCTGTCGGATGAACTACGCGTTAGTCGGATGAGCCACATTTGAAATCTTTGTGCTCTCGGTGATCTTGGTGCTCTCCGTGATTCACGCCGTTTCTTTTTATCAGGGACTCATTTTCCGCACGCCTCGATGTTCCTGCGCGACCGCGATGCAATAACCTTCGATCCGGTGCGTTATCCCTTATGTTGCGAGATGTATCGCACAAAAACTTTTGTACCTTGAAAGGGCACGAACATGACGAAGGCATTGCTGACAGGTTGCGTATCATTGTTGCTTCTGGCGGGGCTCACCGCGAGCAAGGCGATGGCGCAGGCGACTTCCCAACCGGGAGCCAGGGCGCACGGCGGCCAGGGGCCGCTCTCGAAATTGGATCTGACGGCCGACCAGAAGGCGCAGGTCAAGGCCATCCTGGAGCAGATGCACAAGGACGTCCAGGCCGCCACCGACAAGGCCGACAAGGCGAAAATCCGCAAGGCCGCCTTCGAGAAGATCAAGACCTCCATCCTGACCGCGGACCAGCTCAAGAAGCTGGCCGCGATGAAGGGCGCCCACGCCGGCGCCAACGGTAACGGCGCGCAGCACCCCTTTGCCGGCCTGGCCAAGAAACTCGGCCTGACCGACGACCAGAAGGCCCAGGCCAAGACCATCCTGCAGCAGGCCCACAAAGATGCCCAGGCCGCCACCGACAAGGCCGACAAGATGAAGATCATGAAGGCCGCGTTCGAGAAGATCAAGACCTCCGTCCTGACCGACGACCAGCGCAAGAAGCTGACCGACCTCCAGGCCGAGCGCAAAGAACATCAACAAGAAAAGGCCGCCGCCAAGACGGCGCCGACCACGTAATACCGCGATTACAATTCCTGGTTCGAGAACGGGCGATCTGCAAGCGCCCGTTTTCTTTTGTGGCACCCCCAAGTCTGCTTGGGGGTGTCTTGTTTGTGCGCGTAATCCCAGACACCCCCAAGAAGACTTGGGGGTGCCACAAGACATGGCGACAAATCCGCCGCGGCGGATAGCCATGCCACCCTTACACTGTTCAGTCCACGGTCTTACTGCTTGGGCGGGCCCGCCTCGCGCACGGCGGCTCCTTCGGTCTCGACGGGGCTGACGATCAGGATCGCGAACCGCTCGACCGCCTCCGATTCGTTGGTGCTCAGCGAGCTGTAGTCGAACCGGCCGCGAAGGTCGGTGTAGCCGTCCTTGTAGAACTTCACCGATCCGTCCTTCATGCGGGCGTATACCTTCACGTATACCTTGGCCAACGCGGCGCCCTTGAGGTTGGCCACCTTCACCTGGCCGTAATTCTCCATCACCTGGATCGACAGCGAATTGGCGTAGTACGCCTGCGACTTCTTCACGCCGGCGGCGACGATCTCCACCATCACGTTGCTGGAGCGGAGCTTTTCGGGCAGGTCGAACGAGTTGGTGCCCTTGGTTTCCTTCTCGGGCAGCTTCACCGTGTCGCTCTGGTTGGGGCTGACGTACGAGAACTGGCTGGAATACTGCTGCACGAACGGGTTCTTGGAGAACAGCAGTTCCACGTCCATCTTGTAATAGTTCACCTGGAACTCGGTGATGTTCTGGTAGGCGACCGTGACCTTGCCCGCCTCGACCTTGACGTCGAAGCTCGGCTCGCTCGCCGCCAGTTGCGACTGCGTCTGCATGCGGTTCTTGTCGTCGGCGACGGCCGGGGCCTTGCCCTCGATTTCGTCCAGTTGCGAGGCCACGTTGGCGAACAGCTTCCGCCACCGGTCCTCGCCGTAGTCGGCGTACTTGGCGGCGATCTTGCGGGCGCCGGCAACGTCTTCCTTGTAGAAGTCCGTGTAGGCCGCGAAGTAATCGTACTGGATCTGCTCGGACAACTTCTCGGGCTTGACCTGGGCCAGGAAGTTCAGCCCTTCCTCGACGCGGTCCTGGAGCAGCATGTAGTACGTCACGGCCATCAGGTCCTCGTCATCGAGTTTCGGCCGGTAGCTCAGCACCGTCATCAACCGCATATATTGCTGATAGAAGCAGTCATTGAGAATCTTGCGGTCCTTGCCGAGTTTGTGGGCGCGGGCGTTGATCAGCGGGGCGTACTCCATGTGCTGGTACAGCCGCCGCTCGACCGGGTCGATGGTTAGCAGCGACGTATCGATATAAAGGCCGCACTGGCCGACGAAATCGTCGCGGTGGCGCAGGTACTCGCGCGCGGCCGAAACCGCGTTGTTCAACAGGCCGTACGACCACAGCGTTTCGTTGTACACGTGCCGCGAGCTCAGCAGGTCGATTACCTTGCCGAAGAAATCCTTGTCCTTCATTCGCCAGGCGATCTTGTCCAACCCGCCGGGGCCGCCGGGAACGCCCAGGCGGTCGATGTTGTTGTCGGCCAGGAACCGCAGCACGTCCTCCGGCTTGCCGTTCTGTGAGATGTAATCCCACGAGGTGGTGTCCACCTTGGTAGGCACGCGCACGACCTTGAGCGCCGCCGGGGCCGCGAAGCCGACCAGCGTTTCGTTTTTGGCCACCTGCACCGGGTAGTGCGGGAACTGGCCTTCGAGCGGGAAGTAGAAGAAGTACTCCGCCGTCTTGGTCGAGTAGGGCCCCAGGTCGATCAGCACGTCGCGGGTGTACAGCCCGCCCGAAACCGGCAGCGAACCCTTGGGCACCTGGAGCAGCAGGTCCAGCTTCATCGGGCTGGAGGTCGGGTTGGTCACGACGATCTGGCAGCCATACACCACGCCGACCAGGAATTCCTCGGTGACGTACTTGTCGTACTTCTCGTTGCCCTCGTAGCGGTAGCGGTCGTCGGCGCGATAGTAGTTTTGGCTGACGAGGATCTTGGTGTCCTTGTCGGTCTTAGCGGCGGGCTTGATTTCCTTGTAGAACGCCACCATGTCGCTGCCGGCCGTGAGGGTGAACGCGGCGTCCTTGGCGCCGCTCTCATGCTTGGCCGCCTCGAACGGAATGTCCAGGACCGCCATCGCCAGCATCATTTCGGTGAAGTTGCGGCTGGCCTCGGCAAGGTGCTTGGACAGGAACGGCGCCTTGCGGTCGCGCTGGGCGTAGTCCAGCCAGAAACCGTTGACGGTGACCAGGCCGCCGTTCTGCTCCTCAATGGGCAGGTGGTAGTAATTGTTCTCGACCCACTCCTGGGTTTCCTCCAGCTTGCGGTAGAATTGCCGCAGAGTCTTGCGGCGGGACAGGTCGGTATTCTTTTCCATGTCCTGGAGTTCTTCCGCCTGCGCGACGTCCTCCTTGCCCTTTTTCGCTCTAAATTCAGCCGCTTGCCTGTCCTGAGCATTGGGTGCCCTCGCGGCCGCCGCCGCCGGCTGTCCGGGTGCGCCTGGCGCCCTTGCGGCGTCCTGCATGTCTTTCCCGTCGGCCGCCGCTTCGCCCTTTTCGGTTGCGCTCGTTAATAGGGTCCCGCTGGCGGCCCAAACTGTCTGATGCTTAAAATTCAAAATCGTAAGCGAGCCCTCATTTCCCACATCCAGGCTGGTGCTTTGGATGGCCGTGTTGAACAGGAGGTTGAACTTCTCGATGTCCGGCGGAATCAGGTCGTACAGGTCGCTCACGTGCCGCGCGGTCTTGGCCTGCTCGTCCGCCAGACGCTGGCCCAGCAAAATGCGCTCGGCCGTGTTGAGCTGCGCGTACGCCCAGGGCTGGAGATAACCGTCGAGCTTATCTTCCAGCAGGTAATGGTCCATGAAGGTCTTGTCCTTCTTGTTGGCCAGGTACGGCTTGATGACCTTCGCGAAGAACTCGGGGTCCTTTTTGGCCAGGAAGAAATTCAGTTCGTGGCAGGCGAACTCCGCGTACTTGGCCTGCTTCTCGTCCAGCTTCATCTTGGGCCAGTTGAGGATGAAACTGAACTCCGCCAGATTGGGATCGTGACTGAGCGTCATGTAAAGCCGGTAGACCCGCGCGATGTTGTCGTACGGTTCCAGCCGCGCGGAACCGCCGTTGGCCAGCGTCAGCGACTGACCTTTGGCCAGCGCGGCGATCTGCTTCTGCTCGGTGAAATGCTCCTTGGGGTCCAGGGCCTGCTTTTCGTTCAGCCGCAGGTCCAGGGGGTTGGTTTTGACCTCGCCCAGCGACAGTTCGCGGAAGGCGACGTTGCGGTCATCGACGGCCAGCACGGAAAGCTGCTGGTGCGCGCCCAAGTCGGCCAGCTTGACCGTGACCACGCTCTTGTCGTCGGGCGTCAGGTCGACCAGCACGACCGACGGCTGGCTGAGGAAGTCCAGATTGGTGGCGATGGGATGTGCGTTCCCGCCGGTGCCAAAGAATCTCGAACTGGGTCCATGCCCGCTGCCGCCTGCGGCTTCGCCCGCCTTGCGCTCGATGGCCTCTCCGGCCTGGGCTTCCTGCTGGCCGGTTTCGGTCTTGCGGATCGCCCAGGGGTTGAGCAGCAGTCCGGGCCTGTCGAGCAGGTTGCCCGGGAAGACCTTGGCGTATTTGCGGTCGAGGATGTATCGGTACTCGTCGCCGATGTTCCTGCCGGACACGTAGAACGACTGCGGCGACCAATTGAAGGCGATGGTCGGCTCGTCGGAGGCCTTGAAAAGCTGGCTGAACATGGAATATTCGGGCATGTACTTCGTGGCGGCCAGGTGAACGCGGGCGTTCTTGCCGGCGTTGGCGAGCTGGATGGTGAGCGTATCTTTTTCCGCCTGCACGCTGACGATTTGCAGCGGCCGCGCGTTGGTCAGCTCGATATGGCGGTAGGAGCCCATGGCGTACCCCAGGTCGCGCGGGCCCGCGGCGACGCGGATCGTGATGTGCGTCTGCGTGTCCTTGATGAACAGGTCGTAATCGCCGCCGCCCAGCCCCTCGATGACGACAAAGCCGTCCTCGATCTTCAGGTTGTGCAGGCAGTCGAGCACAAAGGTCGGTCCGCGCAACTCCAGAAGCGAGAAGTTCTCCGCCAACGTAGCATGGGCGTCCCGCCCATGAGTCTCACGGGCATCTTGCCCGTGTGTAGCATGGGCATCCTGCCCATGTCTTTCTGTTTCTCTTTCTGTCTCTTTGCTTTTGTCCGGACTCAACGGCGAAGACACGGGCGGGACACCCGTGGTACTCATGGGCGAGACGCCCATGCTACGGCCCATATAAGGAATGTAAATCGTCTCGCCGGCGCCTGCGCCAACGGTCGTGGGGTAGCTGTGCGCGTCGCGGAGCATCACCCATCGCCGCGTGATGCCGTTGGCGTCGGCGGCGGCGATCCAGTCGATGTCCGCAAGCTCGCCCAGCGTGATGCGTCCGGCCTGGTCGGTGCGCAGGCTGACGTGGACCTCTTCCTTGAAGTCCTGGTGCTTGAGCGTGATGTTGACGCCTCGGTCGGCCTTGGGCTCGCCGGTCTTGCCCAGCGCGTCCAGGAAATATTTGCCGTCGGCGTGGACCAGGTGCAGGTCCAGCACGGCCGGCGTCTTGTCGATGCCGTTGAGCGCGAACCCGCCGCTGTCGGACACGTCCACCTTTTTGCCCTGGCTCAAATTCTGCACCTTGGCCCGCAGCGAAAACGCGATCGACTGGAGATTGTCCGGCACGCGGAACTCGAAGACCGATTCCTTGTGGTCGAAGAGCTTGAAATCCGGCACTTCCTTGACGGTGCTGACGCCCTCGATATCGGTCGAGGTGACGGTCAGCACGACGTTCTCCAGCACGTCCAGCGAGATCGGCTCGTCGGCCGCCTGGAGCACCGGCCGCACGATCAGCCTGGCCTTGTCGTTGTGCCGCAGCAGGCTCTCGCGGTCCACGTAGAAGCCCGCGTGCAGTTTGTACCCCTCGCCCTGCTGGGCGTAGTAGGCCAGGCTCACCGCGTCGCCGGCGCTGAGGATGATCGGCTGGCGGCCGTTGGGGTTGGTGCTGAACGGAACGGCGGCGGCGCCGTTCTTGTCGGCGGCGTAGTCATGCCCCGCGAGCCAGAGGTGCGCCTCGGGGAGGGGCTTGTTGTCCTCGCCCAAAATCGTGAACACCTGCCCTGCCGCGCCGGTTCGCAGCAGGTAATGCAGCGAGCCCTTCTGCACCAGAGCGCGGCTGGACCGCCCGTTGCCGATGAACTCCACGATGTACACGCCGGGCTTTTTGAGCGTGGCCAGCTCGAACGTCCGGGTCACTCGCCGCAGCGGCGGCTCGGGATAGTTGTACGTGGTCTCCTCGTTGGCGACCAGGCCGTCCAGGTCGATGTCCGTACCGATGGGCGCCAGCGTCGCGCGGTAGTAATTCATCGCGTTGATCGGGTAGATCTTCACGATGAGCTTGCTGACGTTCTTGACGTCGACCTTGAGCGTGACGGCCTCGCCGGCGGCGAAGCAGGCCTTGTTGGTCCAGGCCAGGTCCAGGTCGATGCGGTCCTTCAGCGCCTGGTTGGCCTCGGGCGGCAGCATGGAGTACCACTTCTCCGGGTCGCCGATTCCATTGACGATCTTCGCCTCGGCGAAGACCTGCTTGAGAAAGTTGTCGTCGATGTACGGCAGGTACGCGTCGAAGTTGTCGGCCTCGACGAAGAAGTGCAGCAGGAAACTACGGACCAGCGGCTCGTCGTTCCCGATGGGCGGGTAGGACGTGTAATCGGCGAAGTTGGCATTCAGGTCCGCCTGGGTGTGCTCGAATTCCGGCTTGGCGAGGTACTTTGGATTGACGTACCCGCACGGCCGCGGAAGCTGGATGTAGGCCATGAAGCGGTTCGCGTCCCACACGCCTTGCGAACGGTCGAACTCCAGCCGCTGGTACAGCACGTGCGTCTTGAGCGAATTATGCACCGGCGCCAGCCGCGAGACGAACGCCCACAGGTGCTCCAGGTGGGCCTGCCGCACCTTCAGGTCGTGCGCGGCGTCCACGTCGTCGCTGGGTCGAAGCTTGGTCAGGTACACGTTAACGAAGTTCGCCTCGTTCAGCAGCGCGGGCTTGGCCTTGACCAAGTCCTCCAACTGCGCCACCGTGAGCTGGTGGTGAATGGCCAGCGAACCGAAACCGCCGCTGTACTGGAAGGTCAGGTCGTCCAGCACGAGCTTGACCAGCCCGGGGTAATCCGGCCGCGTGATCCGGCCGAGCATCTCGCGGCGGCGATTGCCGTCCAGGTCCTTGCCGGCCAGCAGTTCCAGGCCGCGATCCTCGATGCCCGCGGTCGTCTGCGGCGAGTTCGCCAGCGCCCGCGCCAGCAGCGCCTCCACGCTGATGAGCTTCGGGTCGAGCGTCGTCGGAAGGTCCGGCCGCTCGTTCACGACCACCCGCTGGTGGTTGTACTGAAGGTTCAGCCGCCGGATGATAAAGTCCAAACTGGTGCGCGGGTCCTTGTCGTAGCGCAGCAGGGCCTGGCGGTTTTCGATCTCGATCACGCGAGGCGTGCGGTTGTACCGGGCGATCCAGAGCGTGAGCATCTTGTCCACTTCGTCAAGCTGCCCGGTGCCCTGAAAATTCAGGCAGTGATAATAATAGTAGTCCTCGGTGCCCGGAATGAGCGTCTTGAGGGGCACGGTTCGATCCTTGGCCAGCGCGAAATCCTCGGCGAACCCAACGTCGCCCGCACGGGCCTGCGACCCAACGCCCAGGACCGACAAGAACACAGCCACGCTTAGAACGGCCGTCAAACGCTTCATGGTGTATCTCCTTGCCCGACGCCCGGGCCGGCGAAGACTGAATCCGGAATGTGCGCACAACATCATCGCCCAATTAGACGCCCCTTCCAACAGAAAGTTTCAAACTTCCGTCTTGGGCGGCTACAATGCCCCCATGAATTGCACACCGATCCCTGGGTGGCATGGCGACGTTGTTTGTCGCCATGTGATGTCCGCAAAACCCGGACATGGCGACAAACAACGTCGCCATGCCACCCTTAAACTCGAAAAGGAGCACCCATGACTCGCACCTTATTCATCACGCTTTTGCTCGCAGCCCTGTCCGCCGCGACCGTCCCCGCGGCGGCCGACGTCAAACTGCCCGCCATCTTCGGCGACAACATGGTCCTCCAGCAGAACATGCCCATCAAGGTCTGGGGCTGGGCGGCGCCGGACGAGAAAGTCTCCGTCAAGCTGGCCGGCAAAGAGCAGGCCACGCAGGCCGACAAGAACGGCGACTGGGCGGTCTCTTTCGAGCCCCTCAAGGCCGGCGGCGACGCCATTGAACTGACCGTCACGGGCAACAACACCCTGACCCTCAAGAACATCCTCGTGGGCGAGGTGTGGATTTGCAGCGGGCAATCCAACATGGAGTTCCGCCTGGCCAGCGCGAAGGACGCCCAGAAAGAGATCGAGCAAAGCGACTATCCGCAAATCCGCGAGTTCTCCGTCGAGCACATCCCCTGCGCCATCGTCGCCCGCGACCTCAAAGGCAAGTGGGCCCTCTGCGGACCTAAAACCTCCGCGGACTTCTCGGCCGTGGGGTACTTCTTCGCACGCGAACTGCACAAGGATCTCAAGGTCCCCGTGGGGATGATCCACACCTCCTGGGGCGCCACGGCCAGCGAACCCTGGACCAGCCGCGAAGGACTCAAGGACGTTCCCTGGTTCCAGTCGGTCCTCAAGGAATACGACGCCTTCACTCGCGACATGGCCGTGGCCAAGTCGCCGGAAGAAGCGCGCGCCGCCGCCGAGAAAATCCCCGAGGCCTGGTACGCGAAATATCGCCAGCAGGACCCGGGCAACAAGGGTTTCGATCTCGGTTACGCCTCGCCCGATTTCGACGACGCGGCCTGGAAGGAAATGAAGCTGCCGGACATCATTCAGAACCATGTGCCAAAGGTCAACGGCGCCTTCTGGTTTCGCAAGACCGTGGACGTGCCGGAAAAGCTGGCCGGCAAGGATCTGCTGCTGAACCTCGGGCCGGTGGACGATTTCGACACCACCTATTTCAACGGCAAGTTTGTCGGCGCGATCGGCAAGGAAACGCCCAACGCCTACGGCGTGCCCCGGAGCTACAAGGTGCCGGGCAACCTGGTCAAGGCGGGCAAGAACGTCATCGCGGTGCGGGTGTTCGACTGGGCCGGCAACGGGGGAATCACCGCCCGCCCGGACCAACCGATGAACCTCGTTGACCCGACACAGAAGGATGCCCCGCCGGTGGCCCAACTGCGCGGCGCGTGGAAATACAAGACCGAGCTTGCACTGCCGCAAATGGAATTCCTCAATCCCCCCGGCACGCAGGGTTCACCGTGCGGCCTGTACAACGGCATGATCGCACCACTCACGCCATTCCCGATTCGCGGGACCATCTGGTATCAGGGCGAGTCCAATTCCGGCGCGGCGATCAAGTATCGCACGGTGTTCCCCGCGCTCATCAAGGACTGGCGGGCCAAGTGGAACCAGCCCGAGATGCCCTTCCTGTTCGTGCAACTGGCCAACTTTATGGCCCGCCAGGACCAGCCCACCGAAAGCTCCTGGGCCGAACTGCGCGAGGCCCAAATGATGACCCTGGCCCTGCCCAGAACCGGCATGGCCGTGACCATCGACATCGGCGACGCGGTGGACATCCACCCCAAGGACAAGCAGGATGTCGGCAAGCGGCTGGAACTGGCCGCGCTCGCACAGGCGTACGGCAAGGATGTCGTATACTCCGGCCCGATCTACAAGTCGATGAAGATCGAGGGCGACAAAGTGCGTCTGAGCTTCGATCACCTCGGCGGCGGACTGGTGGCCAAGCCCGCCATCAATTCTCCGGATGGGTTGGCGGGCAGGGGCGACAAGCTCGTAGGCTTCGCCATCGCGGGCGAGGACCGAAAGTTCGTCTGGGCCGACGCGGTCATCGACGGCGGCACGGTCGTCGTTTCGAGCCCACAAGTCGCCAGCCCCAAGGCCGTCCGCTACGCCTGGGCGGACAACCCCGCCTGCAACCTATATAATAAGGCCGGCCTGCCGGCAAGTCCGTTCCGCACCGACGATTGGCCCGTTACGACCACAGACAAGTAAAACGACTAATTAAGGGTGCCACCCTCAAGCGGGGCCGTTGCTGTTCCCGCTTGAGGGTGCGCTGGGCATCCAGGACACCCTCAAGCGACAACAGCAACAGCGTCGCTTGAGGGTGGCACCCATCCAGGCATTTGTCTCGTATAATCTATTGAACGGAAGAAATCGTAATACTTTTTTTCTGGAGAGAAACATGACTTATCTTCACATTCTTTTGGTGCTCTTCTTCGCCTTTGTACTGGCGTCCTGTTCGTCCAGCCGGGGGAGCGGCGGTGCGGGAAAGCCCACGCAACCGACGACATCACCGGTCGGGCCCATGCCGCCCTTGAGCGACGCGGAGAAGCACATCATCCTCGACAAGGGGACCGAGCCGCCGTTCACGGGCAAGTATTGGAACACCACGGCCAAGGGAGTTTACCTTTGCCGGGAATGCGGTTCGCCGCTGTACCTTTCCGACAGCAAGTTCGACTCGCGCTGCGGCTGGCCCAGCTTTGACGACGAAATCCCCGGCGCGGTCAAGCGCCAGACGGACGCCGACGGCGACCGAACCGAGATTTTGTGCGCCCATTGCGGCGGGCACCTGGGGCACGTGTTCCTGGGCGAGGGCCTGACGGCCAAGGACACGCGGCATTGCGTGAACTCGGCCTCGCTGGTGTTCGTGCCGGAGGACAAGTGGCCGCTCCAGCGTGCGATTTTCTCGGGCGGATGCTTCTGGGGCGTGGAGCACCTTTTCCGCGACATCCCCGGCGTGCTGACCGTGCGGTCGGGCTACACCGGCGGCACCGTCCAGAAGCCGACGTACGAGCAGGTCTGCACCGGCAAGACCGGCCACGCCGAGTCGGTGGAGATTCTCTTCGATCCGGCCAAGGTCAGTTACGAACAGTTGGCCAAGCGGTTCTTCGACATCCACGACCCCACGGAGGTCAACCGCCAAGGCCCGGACGAAGGAACGCAGTATCGCTCCGCCGTGTTCTACACCACACCGGAACAGAAGCAGACGGCGGAGAAACTGATCGCCCAACTCCGCGCCAAGGGCTTCAACGTAGCGACGGAGGTAACGGCGGCCTCGACCTTCTGGCCGGCGGAGCAATACCACCAGGACTACTTCAACAAACATCCCGAGCGTAATATTTGTCACGTGCCGGTGGACCGGTTCGGCGATAAGTGACTCCGAACGTAGCATGGGCATCTTGCCCATGAGTCTCACGGGCGTCCCGCCCGTGTCTTCGTTGATGCTTTTGTTTTTGCGCCAAGAAGGAAACAAAACAACACAACTGAACACGGGCAAGATGCCCGTGAGACTCATGGGCGGGACGCCCATGCTACGTTGACGGATCTACCGCGCCTTGGCCGCGGCCGTCGCGGCGGCAACCGTCTGGTCCAGCAATTTCCGGCAGCCTTTTTGAAGGTCGGTCAACGCCTCCGTATTGCAAATTTTCAACAGTTCCGTCCGCCGCTGGTCCACGAACGCGGCCGGGCAGAGTTTCTTGGCGTGATGGTCCCCTGTCGCCGTGCCCAGGATCATGCCTGTTCGGCAATCCAGCAGGACGGCCTGTATGACCGTCTTGTGTTCCACCTCGTTGCCCGGCACTGTCCATAGGCCGACGATGCTCCAGTAAAGCACGGCGGCGTCGTTGAGGTTATCGACCTGGCTGTCGGCCTGGAAGTAGACCAGCAAGAGTTCGCAGTGCAGCCTCGCCGCGGCGGTGCGCAGGGAATGAAGCGTCGGCCGGTGGGTCTCCAGCCCAAGAGACGTTACCGGCTGAACCCCCACGATCTGCCGCTGCGGCTTGACGACATCCTCCCACGCATTGAGTTCGTCCGCGTCGATCTCGGCCAGGTAGGGCTGGTACCCGTTGCAATAGCTTTCGAGTTTGGCCACGGCCAACGAAGTCGGCAGCTTGGCCCGCACCTGCACGTCCAGCAGTCGGGCGATGTCGCCGTCGGTTATTGATTTTTCCAACTCCTTGGCCTGCGACTCGTCGGCCAGTCCGGCCCGATGGAAATCCGCACTGGGCGGCGTCATGGGGCAATGATTCGCGCACCCGCCGCCAAAAATTCCCGCCGCCACAAGAAACATCACCGCAACCGTCGTCTTCATGTTCGTTTCCTTTCGGGTTTGTTGAACCTGTCGAAAAGAGATACTCGGCCCGCGGTGCTTTGCGCAGAAAATTCGCGGGCACAAATTACGCGGTAAGAACAACGGAAATCACCAAGAGCACCAAGGCCACCAAGAGCACAAAGATATAGATTCAAGTTAGACCAAAGAAACGGCTCGTAAGATTATTCGTGGGCAAGCTCAAACAATCTCTTATCTTGCCGTTCCGCTTGCGGCTTAGCATCCGTTGTCGTTCACGGGGGAAGAAAACAGATGCTAAGCCGCAAGCGGAACGGCAAGATGCTTCACTCATGGCACTTCCATGCTCCTCTTGGTGCTCTTGGTGTGCTTGGTGCTCTTTGTGATTATCCCTATTGCTAATCTCGCGTTTTGTGATTATTTTAACGACTCCACCCAAACCGCTCGTACGCGGTTCGGGTGGAATGTAGATCATGGACAACGTTCCGTTTTGAACCGTCGCTTAAGGAGACGTCGAATGGCAAAGGTTCCGTCAGACATCGAAATTTCTCGCGCCGCCAAACCCAAGCCGATCGCCGAGGTCGCCGCCGCCGCGGGCATTCTGCCCAAGGAGCTGGAGCCCTACGGCAACGTTAAGGCCAAGGTGCATTTGAGCCTGCTGGACCGCCTCAAACACGCCAAGAACGGCAAGTACATTGACGTGACGGCCATCACACCGACGCCGCTGGGCGAGGGAAAGACCACCACCGCAGTCGGCCTGACTCAGGCTCTGGGCGTGCTCAAGAAAAAGGTGATCCTGGCGATTCGCCAGCCGTCGATGGGCCCGACGTTCGGGATCAAGGGCGGCGCCGCCGGCGGCGGGTACAGCCAGGTCATCCCGATGGAGGAGTTCAACCTGCACCTCACGGGCGACATTCACGCGGTCTCCATCGCGAACAATCTGCTGGCGGCCGCCATCGACGCCCGGATCATGCATGAGGACAAGA